>DBIS01000292.1:8556-29315 GCA_002296975.1 Deltaproteobacteria bacterium UBA796
CATCATCATCATCATCATCGTGTTCATTGCCTGTCCCTTCGCCGGTAGCCGAGGCCCACAAGCCCTGCAATGCCCCAGGACAACATCGCCCAGGGTGCCGGCTCGGGGGTGAGATCGCCGATGGTCGCACAGCCAGATTTTGGCGGCGCCGTTGTGGGCCCAACAGCGGCGGTGGGGGTGCCATGAGCGCGCCCCGTGTCTTTCATCGCAGCCGTGTCATCGATACAGTCGGGGTCTTCATCAGACTGCCATCCATCGCAATCATAATCGGCGTTGGGGGTCGCACAGGCCTCTGGTGCACCTGGGTAGATAAAAGGGTTGCTGTCGTCGCAGTCACCGTCGGAAACCGAAAACCCATCAGCGTCGTCATCGGGACTGGTGGCAACTTCAAACCAGATGGGCGAGCTCCATAAATGTTCTGTAGCGCTGGTACCGCCATCGTCGCAGCCTTCGGTGAACCAGCCATCCCCGTCCACCCTCACATCGGCCAAAACATAGTCAGGGCGTGAGTCGCTGGGGATGCGAATACGCCAACGCCCTGGACCGGATGGATCCATGACAAACTCGGTGGTGTCAGAAATCAGGATGACCGAATCCACCACCGGAGCATGCTCGACGGGCACTGCCACCTCTACGGTGAGATCGGCGCCAGGGCCAACTGTGAGCACCTGGCCCATGGTGGCCAAAGTCGCCCCATCGCTCCCCACAATGCTCATGCGCATGGGTAACTTCGGCCCTGTCGTGGTGTAGGTACTCCGGGCAGAGATGGCACCGTACAGGCTTAGCCGTCCAAAGGGGACCGACGCATCCAAGACCACCGCAGTCAGGCCCCCGCTGTAGGGGTGCTCGTCCAAAACGGTGTCTTTTCTGCAGACATCACCGGGGTGGGTGTCGTGATTATCCGTACCGCCAACCAGGCCCAACCGATGACCATAAACCGCTGGGTCGAGGGCCGTCAGCACCGTACCAGAAGGCTCAAACCCACCCCATGGCGGGTCAAAATCTGAGCTGGCGTCCAGGGAGCTTCCGTGCTCGGAATAGGCCTCAACCACAGGCGCCCAGCGGGGGTCGTGGCAGTTCCAATCGGTGGCCATGGGCTTGTCTACACCTGGGTGATGGGGGATCAACAATACTGGCCCGAATCGTTCTTCGAGACGCTGCATAAAGGTTGACAGCGCGCCACAGTTGGGGACCTGGTTCGATGTGCTGCCGCTCGGTTGAAGGTCACTCATGGCGATACCGTCTAGGGAGTCTGGGCGACCAAACATCAACAAAGACCGATGCCCCAACTCGATACCACCGGGCAACTCCACGAAAATCTCTGCCCCTGGGATGGTGATAAAGCCAGTCTCCGGCGAGTTTAGGTCATTAACGAGGGAGTAAACCTGCTCGAAGGCCGCTTGTGTGGTGGTTCCAGCCTCGGAGGTGACATGGTCCACTGTGGCCAAAAAGTCCAGCCTCACCTTGAAGGCCAAAGCACCTAAATCTGCAACCGCCCCACAAGTTGCAGGGCTGCCATCCAATAAGCGCTCGCAGGTGCCCAAATCAGCGCTGCCGCCATCCCCAGACGCACCGGTGTGGGCGTGGATGTCTCCAAAATAGTATCGGCGACCCTCAAAGTCTTCGGCAGCCAAGACGGCCAGTATCATCCACCACCACACATCGTCTCCGTGCGCTCGTCTTGGTGTTTGCGCGCTGGGCTATTGTACAGTGGGATGAGGAGATGTGTATGACCATGATTGCGGTAATGCTTGGCGGCGCTCTCGGATGTGGGGGGCGATATGTCCTGAGCGTCTGGCTCAACCCCCAAGCGGCCACCACGATGCCCTGGGGCACGCTGTTGGTCAATGTGGCCGGTTGCCTGATGATCGGGTGGCTCTCCTCGTTTCTTTCTGATGCGTCAGAGGCCGTGCGCATGGGGGTCTTGGTGGGCTTGCTCGGCGGGTTCACCACCTTTTCGAGTTTTGGTCTAGAGGCGATGCGCATGCTTCAGGCCGGCCAAGTCAGCACCGCCGTGTTGTATATGATGCTGAGCAACCTTGGAGGGCTCGCAGGTGTTTGGTTAGGGCTCAGAATATCCAGCTAAAAAGAGAAGGGTGTTCCGGGTTAACCACCGGTCAATGCGCCCTGAAATCGACACGACCGGCCTTCTCTTTCATCCAGTGATTCACCTGCCCTCAGCCTATGAGGTCTACGATTTCAGCCAAGGCTACGACCCCGACCGAACGCTTAGTCACGCCTACGGTATCGGTCGGTACGATGAACATCGCCCAGGTATGTACGCCGGAGAACAGTTTCAAGGGGTGCGTAATATTCATATGGGCATCGACATTGGTTGCCCCGCTGGAGAGCCTGTTCACGCTTTCTTTGAGGGTACAATCTATAAGCTCGGCGATAATGCCCTCGCTTACGACTACGGCCCAACCTTGATCACCCGTCATGAGTTGAACCACGAAACGGTCTTTGCGCTGCACGGTCACCTTGGGCGAGCGGTGTTGAAGCGGTGGTCTGTGGGCGACAGCTTTGGCAGCGGTGACATCTTGGCCACCGTGGGCCAGAAGCATGAAAATGGCGGATGGAACCCTCATCTTCATTTTCAGTTGTCCCGGGTTGCACCCAAAACACACGATATGCCCGGCGCGGTGAGCAAAGCATGTCGCACACAGGCGTTGCTGGACTACCCAGACCCTCGGCTGGTGTTGGGTGCGCTGTATTAAGGCAGATAGGGGGGGCATGTCTTCAGCGTTGAGGCAGCGAAATGCCATACGTTGCGCGATCTACCGAAGCCCAACCCGCCAAGCCGAGACATTGCACGACACCGCCAAACGCCCAGGCTGGTGCCCTTTTCTGAGCGTCCAAAAACCAATATTTTATTGGCTAAAGGCTTAAGACCTGACCCCAGAAATTGTCTTGGCAGCGAGCAGTACAAAGATCACCCACACCGCGTCTGCGAGAAACAGATGTATCAACTGTAAATACACCGGCGCCAACAAGCCTAGGTTGATGAAGCCCACAGCGATTTGGCTGCACACGAGCACCATTAAAGCGGTGGCGAGCCACCGGGTGTCTGCGACCGCCCTTAAGCGCTGCGCGATGTACAACAGCCCCGCACCGACCACGATGGCAAAGACGGGATGCAAACCGCGAAGACGCAATAAAAAATGAGCGCCGGGCGCCATATCGGCAGCAAAGCCATCGACGAGGGACGATACCGGAAACAAGGTGTCACCCAAGGCCGCAATTGACCCCGACACCCCAACCACGAACAAGCCCGCAAAGCCCACGCTCAATGGGCGCACCATCGCATGGGAGAGGTCTAGCCGACACGACCGTTCGGACCACCAGGCGGTCAAGGCCATAAAACCCAATAGCGCCAAGGTGTTTAGCAAATGCAAAGCCATCACCACAGCACGGGCCACGGTGTCGTTGTCCTCGACAAGACCGAACAAAACCAACCCGGCCCCAAGGAGCGCCTCTGCAATCATAAAGCCCAAGGTGGTCCAAGCCGCCCGGCGTACCCGGTGGCCCTTGGAAAAGCGACGCACTGCAAAAATCACGAGGCCAATGGTCAACAATAAAGCCACACCAGAGGTGAGCCGATGGGTGAGCTCAATCATCGTCTCGATGGACTCTGGCCGGGGCAAAATCTCACCTTGGCAGGTGGGCCAATGGGCACCACAGCCTGCACCTGAACCAGTGGCCCGAACAAATGCACCCCACAGCACCACCAAAAAATTATACCCAAGGGTGGTCCAAGCAAAAATGGTGAACCGGCTCACGTCGAATCCGCATCCAAACGCTCGGCAAGCACACACACCAAAACCGCCCGCACAGCCACCTCATCGAGGCCACGCAGTGCAGCCATCAACTCTTGATGCCGAAACTGAAAGCCCGCTGCTGCGATACCGTGAGCGTCCAGAGGCAGGGTCAGTTCACCCCGATGAAGATACTTCAACAACCGCTTGAGATGCTCCGTGCTGAGCGAGGTCAATCCTTCTGCTTTCATGTCTGTTCTCCAGCCACGGGCTGAAACCCGTCTTGTTATGGGCGTGTATGCCGGACCCAGCAATGATCAAGCTCCCTCCCTGTTGGGCCACCATCCTCGGTGATGAGTTTAGCCAAACTTATTGGGCTGATTTGCAGCGCTTTGTGGCCGAAGAACGGGCAGCGCATTTGGTATTTCCCCCACCTCAAGATGTCTTCGCGGCCTTGGCCTATCCGGTGCAGCAGACCAAAGTCATCATCTTGGGCCAAGATCCTTATCATGATGTAGATCAGGCCCATGGGCTGGCCTTTTCGGTACCCAGCACCGTCGCTATACCCCCATCGCTTAGAAATATATTCCGGGCACTCAAGCTGGAGTTTGGCTTTGAGCCACCCACTTCCGGCGACTTGTCTCCATGGTCGAAACAGGGGGTGATGCTGCTCAACACGGTGTTGACTGTCCGTGCCCATTCGGCCCACAGCCATCGTGGTCAAGGGTGGGAACGATTTACCGACGCCATCATCTCGGCCTTAAGCAAACACCGCGAAAACCTGGTTTTTGTGTTTTGGGGCGCCGCTGCTGCAAAAAAACAAACCCTGGTCGACCCTGCCAAACACCTCGTGCTCAAAGCACCACACCCTTCACCCCTATCCGCCTACCGTGGCTTTTATGATTGCGGCCACTTCTCGGCGATCAACGCCCATCTTGAGCTAAAGGGTTCAAAGCCCATCGACTGGTGCCTGACCGGCTAGCCTGCCCAGTTCCAGACCTTTTTGAAGGCCGCCTTGGGGCTCAAATAGTCATTCAAAAAAGCCAAATGAGCCGGGTGAACCCGGTAGCGCTCAACATCCTCAAGTCTCGAAAAGCGCACTTGAAACATGATGTCCCAACTGTTTAACGAAGCCTCATCAGCGGCGACGACACCATCCACAGAGACGACCCCTGGAATTGCCGCGAGCGCCACTTTACCGTGTGAGACAATCGCAGCCCGCCCTTTGAGGCTAGAAAATTCATCAATAAGCTTTACGAGTACGGTTCGAGTGATCATAAAAAGGTGGTAACGTCGCCCAATGAGCATCGTTAAAAAATCCTTTGCCGGGATCATATTGTGGGTCTTGGGTTGGCGAGCAGGTTTGGCCACTCCGCCCGTTCCCAAATGTATCGTCGTGGGCCATCCTCACACCAGCACTTGGGATTTCCCCCTCTTTATTCTCACGATCTGGTATCTGAACGTTCCAATGAAATGGCTGGGCAAAGCCAGTTTATTCAAAGGGCCAATGGGCGTGATTTACCGGGCCTTGGGTGGCATCCCCGTCGACCGAAGCGGCGGGAAGGACATGGTGGCCGCAGTCGCTGAGGTTTTTGCCCAACACGACGAGCTGATCATCGGTATCGCACCATCAGGAACCCGTTCGTACTCACCGCATTGGCGCAGCGGTTTTTACCATATGGCCATCGCCGCCAAAGTGCCCGTCGTCCTCGGCACCATCGACTACCGCCGCCGGGTAGCCACATTTATCGCCACCACCCATATCAGCGGTGACATTCACGCTGATATGGATAAAATTCGGGCCGCCTTTTTGGGTATCGAAGGCCGAAACACCGCACAACAAACCCCCATCAGGTTGCGCAGTGAGCTTGTAGAAGAATGAGGAAAACCCCAAAGACTTGACGCGTCACGATAATGTTGCTTGGGTGAGGCCGCCGGGGGGTGTACAAATGGGTTCTAGGAGCGCCCAGTCCATGATTTTTGCGTCCTCACTGCTGTTGGTCATGGCCTGTTCCGAAACAGGTATGACCACCTTTGAACAGCAGGAAGATCTCAGTTGGTTTGAGAAAACCAGCCGCGAGTATCAAGAGGGCTTCACACCCGCCGCAAGCAGCGCAGACACCGGGCTAGCCGATAGCGAAAATGACCCAGGTTCAGACTGGCCCGAGGCGGGCGACCCAAACGGCTGCGGTGACGAAATAGATGACGATAACCGCGACGACCGACCTGAAGAAGAGCCAGAGGACCCAGACGACGGGACCTCCAGCGATGACGCCGACTGTGGCTACCCACCCGATGAACCCGGCGCTCCATCCACCCCAGCGACTGCAGCCAGCCCGGCCATCGGTCAGGCGGTCATCACCGAGTTGATGATTCATCCGCAAAACACCGATGACGCCCTCGGAGAATGGATCGAAATATTCAACGCCTCCAGCGCGTGGCTCAACTTTGAGGGTGTGATGCTCGCCGACAGTGGCGTGGACGGGGTTGAAATTGAGGCCTCGGGCTACGACACCCTCATCGTCGCCCCAGGTGAATATTTAGTTCTGTGTGCCACAGACGACTACTGGGACAACGGTGGCGTCGACTGCGATGGCACCTTTTATTACTGGACCATGGGTGGTGGTTTTGCCCTCGCCAACCTCGAAGACGAGGTCAAAATTATCAGCGCCACCGGTTGGCTGATCGACGAAGTTCGCTACACCGATGGCTTTTCGGTCGAGGGTGCAGCCATGGGCTTACGCTCGGACTCCACCACCACCGCCGCCAACGATGTCAGGAGCAATTGGTGCGAGCAATACACCATGATGACCTTTGGTGATGCAGGCACCCCAGGCCAAGCCAACGACGGCTGCTGGTAGCCCAACCACCCCAGCCACCCCACCAGCCGATCTGGCCGGTTACACCCCGCCCATGCAGCAGTATTTGGATTTACTCAGCCACGTGCTTGAGAACGGAAAACCTCGATCAGACCGCACAGGGACGGGTACCATCGGCGTTTTTGGACACCAGATGCGTTTTGATTTGGCCGATGGGTTTCCGCTCCTCACCACCAAAAAGCTTCACCTGCGCTCCATCCTCCATGAGCTCCTTTGGTTTTTATCGGGGGACACACACGTCGCGGCCCTCCAAGAAAACAAAGTTCGTATTTGGGACGACTGGGCGACCGCTGAGCAAACCGCCAAGTTTGGCCGACCCGAGGGTGACCTGGGCCCCGTCTATGGCCATCAGTGGCGAAATTTTGGCGCGACCGTGGGCACTGATGGCCACTACAAATCCGACGGAATCGACCAAATTCAGACCATCCTCAACACCATCACCGACAACCCATTCAGCCGGCGCATCATCGTGACTGGCTGGAACCCAAAAGAGGCCAACCAGGTCGCACTTCCGCCGTGCCATACATTGTTTCAGTTTTATGTCCACGACGGGAAATTGAGCTGCCAACTGTACCAGCGCAGCGCAGACATCTTTTTGGGCGTGCCCTTCAACATCGCCAGCTACAGCCTGCTCTTGATGATGATCGCTCAGGTTTCAGGCTTAAAACCTGGTGAATTCATACACACCATGGGCGATGCTCATCTATATAAAGACCACTTGGAACAGGCACGCTTACAGCTCAGCCGCTCCCCCAAGACCAGGCCTGTGATGCGTCTCAACCCCGAGGTGACCGATTTGTTCGACTTCAAATTCGGGGACTTTAAGCTCAGCGAATACGCGCCTCACCCTCATATCAAAGCCCGGGTGAGCGTGTGATGCCGCCCCTCGCCCTTGTCGTCGCCATGACAGCCAATCGCGTGATTGGCCTTGATGGAGAGATGCCCTGGCACATCCCCGAAGACCTGCGGCATTTTCGGCGCCAAACGATGGGTCACGCCATCATCATGGGCCGAAAAACCCATGAATCGATCGGTCGCGCCCTCCCCGGACGCCAAAATATCGTCATCACACGAAAACTCGACGCCCAGTTTGAAGGCTGCGATGTGGCCAACAGCTTGGCCGAGGCCATCGCCATGGCCCGAGCCGCCGGTGACGACGAACCCAGAGTGGTCGGCGGCGGCGCGATTTATGCCTTGGCCTTACCCTTGGCCACAAAGCTCATCGTCACCGAGGTCGACCTCGATGTGAAAGGTGACACCCATTTTCCACCGTTCGATCCTGGCCATTGGCGAGTCGTCGACGAACGGGCGGGAGCGGGCGTACTGTACAAAACAATGGAGAGAACATGAGACACACCAGCATTTTGGCTTCAACCGGTATCATGATGGGCTTCCTCACCAGCATGGTGGGCCTCCCAACCCTTGTTGAGGTGCTGATTTGGGTCGGAATTTATACTTTGTGGGTCGTTTACGGACTGCGCTTTCTCAGTAAAACCCCGGTGCGCACCATGGCTGTAGCTTCCATCCTCAGTGGCATGCTCTGTGGCTCAATCCAGGTGGTCATGATGGAGGCGTACCAAGCGAATAATCCTTGGTATGCAGTCCGTTTCGACACCTCTGCTGCGACCGAACTATCGACCGCATTTCTGATTCAAGGCATAAGCTTTGGCCTTGTTTTCGGTATTATCGCAGGCTTGTTGGTCCGTTGGCGTCAAAGCACCCAGGCCTAGATTCGACCGATTAAAGAACTGCCGTGTACCCAGCAGCTTCGATCAAAGCCACGACCTCAGCTTGCTCGAGGCTGCCCTCGACGATGGCCTGACCCGGCTCCAGAGATACCGAAACCATGGTGATGCCCTCGGCAGCATTGAGCTTGCGTTCTAGCCCAGCAACACAACCACCACAGGTCATTCCGTTGACCCCGACCACCAAGCGCGAGGCTGCCACTGGTGCCTTGGCGAGCTTTCGTTTATTGAACCAACCCATCATGTCTCCTATGGCGTACCGAAGCAGCAAAACCAACAATAACACCGCTGAAATAACTGCCCACCAGGCCGTATGGGGCCCGTGACTCATCGCATCGGTCAGCGTGGTCGGCAATATCGCATCGTACAACATGCCCAGGCCCACCGACCCCACAATGATGGTTCCCAGGTAAATAACCAATATGCGGCCGCCAAAGGCACGAAAAATAGCCCCGATTGTGGCCAAATTCGTGGCAGGGCCGGCCATCAAAAAGACCAAGGCTGCACCGGTCGGCATTCCCCCTGCCACCAAGGAGGCTGCGATGGGAACCGAGGCTGTAGCACACACATACAAGGGTAAACTCACCAACAAAATCAGGACCATGGTGACGACCGGGCCCCATGCGGAGAGGGTACTCAGTCCATCTGTTGGCACAAATGTAGTGATGACACCTGAGGCCACCACACCAAATACCAACCAGCCCCAAATGCTTCGAATCAGGTCTTCTGCATGGGCGACCCCAGACATAAAATCGCGACTTTCATGAACAGTCGAAGCCGACTCTGCATCACCCCACGGCTTGGATTCACCGCCCATATAGGCGGTCAATAATCCACCCGTCATGCCCGTAATTGCAGCGGCCACCACCTTAAACAAGGCGAAAGGCCAACCCAAAAATGCGGCGGCCACCAGGACCGAGTCCACCCCTGTTTGAGGTGTGGAAATCAAGAAACCAACCGCTGCACCATCGGATGCGCCGTCTTTTTTTAGCCCCAAGCCTGCTGGAATCACACCACAACTGCACAAGGGCAAGGGAACCCCAAGCGCCACAGCCTTGGCGATAGACCCACGACCGGTCAAATGCCGACGCACAAAGTCGGTGGGTAGAAACACGTGAATCACCCCGCTCACAAGCGCCCCGAGCAAGAGCCACGGCGCCAACTCCACCCATACATTCCAAATATTAAGAATCAACAACATCATCGGGCTCCAAAGCGGCCATAACGGCCAAACACATCCAATAAATCATCAATGGCCCCCTGCCGCGCATCGGCGTCTCCGTGCACCAAAGCCTCAGAGACACAGGACTCAATATGCTCGGCCAAAACAAGCCCGCCTATTTTTTCGAGGGCACCTTGGATGGCTGAAATTTGCAATAAAGTGTCCACACAGGCCTTATCGTCATCAATCATGCGCCCCACAGCCTTCAGCTGACCCTCCGCACGGCGCAAACGGGCCAACAACTTCTTTTTATCTTGATCAGGCAAGGACACAGATACCCCCCAGGGGTACATTACTATACCCCCCACGGGTATTGGTCAAGCTATGGTTCATTTTATAGGAGTGTCTGATGTTCGCAGGATTTACCGACCCAAATAAGCTGACCATTCCAAGTAAAAATGAGGCTTTGACGGGCAGAGATACCCCCATGTCCATCCACAAGTCGCACGCCGTCTTTGGTACACCGCTTCAAGGCCCGTGGCCGGCGATGGCTGAGATCAGTTTTGGAATGGGCTGTTTTTGGGGAGCCGAGCGAAAGTTTTGGGTCTGCAAAGGGGTCGTCAGCACCGCTGTTGGCTACGCAGCCGGACACACCAAGCACCCAAACTACGAAGAGGTCTGCTCTGGACGAACCGGGCATAACGAGGTGGTTCGGGTGATCTATGACCCAAAAATCTTAGCATTTGAAAGCCTGCTGAGCATCTTTTGGGAAAACCACAATCCCACCCAAGGCATGCGCCAAGGCAACGATGTCGGTACACAATATCGCTCAGGAATCTACTGGAGCACACCGGATCAGGAGTCCATCTCAAAATCGACAAATATCCAGTTTCAAAGCCGACTAACCGCTGGTGGGTTTGGTGGTATTACCACTGAAATTATCCAGGCCACGACCTTCTATTTCGCAGAGGAACACCACCAGCAGTACCTCCACAAGAATCCCGGTGGCTACTGCGGATTGGGGGGCTGTTTCAGCGGTCAATGACGCATCTAAAACCCCTTGGCGAGCCACTGAGCAGCCAGCATATTAGAAGCCCCTCAACGGAGTAATCATGGCCGATTTTATCTACCAAATGCAAAATGTGGATGTCGTTCTTCCCTCTGGGCGGACCATCCTCAAACCCACCAACCTGAGTTTCTTTCCAGACGCCAAAATCGGTGTCATCGGCCATAACGGCGCGGGAAAATCCACGGTCATGAAGATCATGGCTGGCATCAACGAGCCCAGCAATGGCAGCACGTGGATGAAGCCAAACGCTCGGGTGGGCTATCTCTCTCAAGAGCCTCAACTCGACGAGTCCCTCACCGTCCGAGAAAACATCGAGCTCGGCATGGGCCAAGTCCGCTCCTTGCTCAAGCGCTTCGACGAGGTCTCCGAGGCCTTTGGCAACCCAGACGCTGACTTCGACAAACTTTGCGAAGAGCAAGCGCAACTCCAAGACAAAATTGACGCAGTCAACGCCTGGGACTTGGACCGCACCCTGGAAGTCGCCATGAACGCCCTGCGCGTGCCCGACCCCGATGCCGCCATCACCCACCTGTCTGGTGGTGAGAAACGCCGGGTTGCCCTGTGCCAACTGCTGCTCTCCAAGCCCGATATGCTCTTGCTCGACGAGCCCACCAACCACCTCGATGCTGAGACCGTGTCTTGGCTGGAGCGCCACCTGGCCGAATACCCAGGCTGCGTCATCGCCGTCACTCACGATCGCTACTTTTTGGACAATGTGGCCCAATGGATTTTGGAGCTCGATCACGGCTCGGCCCTGCCCTTCGAAGGCAACTACACCGGCTGGCTCGAACAGAAGACCGAACGTCTTCGCAAAGAAGAGAAGGCCGAAAGCAAACGCCAAAAAACCTTGCGCCAAGAGCTTGAGTGGATCCGCAGTTCGCCCAAAGCCCGTCAAGCCAAGCAGAAATCTCGGATCACCAGCTACGATGAATTGGTCGCCAACGCCAAAGAGTCCCACCGGGCCACCGGCGCCAAGATTCGGATCCCGATGACCAAACGCCTCGGAGAGGTGGTCGTCCGTGCCGAAAAGCTCACCAAGGGTTTTGGCGACAAACTGTTGATCGATGAACTGGAGTTCGACCTTCCACGCGGCGGCATCGTCGGTATCATCGGCGCCAACGGTGCAGGAAAGACCACACTGTTCAAGATGATTACCGGCGAAGAGACCGCCGACGAAGGTGCACTGGTGGTCGGCGATACAGTGGACCTGGCCTATGTGGACCAATCCCGCGACTCCCTCGACGACAGTAAGAGCGTGTGGGAAGAGATTTCAGGCGGTCATGACTTGGTGGTCATCGACGGCCAGGAAATGAACTCCCGCGCCTATGTGTCTGCCTTCAACTTCACCGGCACCGACCAGCAACAGAAAGTCGGTACCTTGTCCGGTGGTGAACGAAACCGGGTTCACTTGGCCAAGCTGCTCAAGACTGGCGGAAACTTGATCCTCCTGGATGAGCCCACCAACGACCTGGATGTGGAAACCCTTCGCAACCTCGAAGAAGCCCTGCTGAACTTCCCAGGATGTGCCGTGGTTATCAGCCACGATCGCTACTTTTTGGACCGCATCGCCACCCATATTCTGGCCTTTGAGGGCAACTCTGAAGTCGTCTGGTATGAAGGAAACTACCAAGAATACGAGCGGGATTTGAGGGCCCGAAAGGGCATCGACGCCAACGAACCTCAACGCATCAAATACCGAAAGCTCACCCGCTGATTATTTGCTGCACAAAGGGTATATCTGCCGGCGCCCACTTGAGGGTGCCCAGGGATTCTGGCTCCATCCACACGATGCCATCATGCTCAGATAATACGGGTCTCCCCTCGGTTATTTCAGCATAGTAGGCCACCAAACATATGGACTTACCCGGTCCATCATGGCTGTTTTCCCCCAAACAGCCTCCCACTTGAACACCGATCCCGAGCTCTTCTTGGATCTCCCGCGCTAGCGCAACCTTATCCGCCTCTCCGGCTTCGACTTTCCCCCCAGGGAACTCCCAAAACCCAGCCAGGTGCATGCCTGGCCCACGACGAACCGCCATCACGCGACCCTCTTCAATTACAACCGCCGCGACAACCCGCACCATTGAGCCCACCTTATTGATGAGCCCATAGGTTAACCGAGCCTGGGATCAGCGCCTTGACGCGAGCCGTGCCAGCCGACGGCTAAACCACTCACCCCATCGCTTGGCCTCTCGCCGACGCAATGGGTCGGAAGATCGCTCTAGTCTGCTTAAAACAACCTTGACCGCCCGTTGCTCTGTTGGCGCCAACTCACCGGCATGGGCGAGTGGTGTCCACCCCTCAGAGCTACACCACAAACGCATAATCTCAGTCAGTTGGCGGTCCGACCATTCTCGGCCCAACAACCCTGCCACCTGACCCGGACGCTGATCTTGCTCAAATGTGTACCGCAACAAACTGCGGGCCGCTGGCAGATTATCCATGGCATAGCGCTGTAAAGCCACAAAATCATGGCGGTTTAGTCGCCCTTCAAACTGTGGCCTGCCTTCACTTTCGAAGTCCTCAACCCAGGCCACCACTGCTGCAGCATCGGGCCCGTCCATCATTTGTCCGATTTGACCCGGCTCCATGGATTCCAATCGCGCCCAAAGATGATGGCGTTTGGCGACACCTCGGAGGGGTTGGTAGTCTGCCGACATGTCCATTTTACTTGTCTCTGTCAACGAGACCAAATCGAGTGGCGTCCACTGGGCGCGGCCTCCACGCAAACGACTGCGCTGTGCCTCGAGGGACCGATACACCACATAGCGAAGCTTCTCGTCTTTGACCCCCTCTAAAAAGGGGCCAAGTTCGCCTGGGCGAATCACCTTAATCTCGTTGCGCATCTGCTTGGCACGCACCTTAAAGTTGTACAAAGGTGAACGGGCGGCAACTTCTGCGCAGCCCGACAAACACACGGCCGCCGCGATGAGCAGACCTGCCCACGGGATTCGCCATGACGATGTCGCATTCTTTGAAACCAAGACAGCCCCCGCGCCACCGTGGGCACTACCCATATATTGTCTCAAGTTTCAGGCCTGTTTCGCAAGCGATGAAACACCAGTCAGCTAAGACCGTGTGACCTTGGGCAACAATCCCCCTTTGAAACTTGATCTTGGTTACATTTGAACCCTGCACACGGCCCGGAGATCGTGGGTTGATATCGCTCTAGACGCGGTGCGTGCAGTCAATTCAGGGCGTGTCTGCAATGATCTGGGTGCCGGCTCCGCCTTGAAACGCGGCCACCAAATCCGGCGGACTGCACACCACAGCAACCGTTCCACCATCGTTCACAAAGCTTATGGCCGCCTCAACTTTTGGGCCCATCGAGCCAGGCGGAAACTGGTTTTGACTGGCCAACTCGGCCAACTCTGAGATGGTTAAGCACGCGATTTTTTCTTTGTTTGGACCCGTAAAATCTCGATAAATCGCGTCGGTCCCGGTGGTCAAAAATAACCGCTCTGCCCCAAGTGCGGTGCCCAAAAGTGCGCTCACCCGGTCTTTATCTATCACCGCCTCGATACCGTCGATGCCCCCATCGGCCCGCCGCGCCACAGGTATACCCCCACCGCCACAACACACCACCGTGACCCCTTGGTCCAACAAACGCTTGATGGTCGGCAATTGAACTATCTTGTGGGGAATGGGGCTCGGCACCACCCGTCTCCAGCCTTGGTTCTCCACATACACCATGTCCCAGCCTCGCTCCATGGCCAGGGTGTCCGACTCATCGTCGCTATAAAAGCGACCGATCGGCTTGGTCGGGCGGTCAAACGCATCGTCGTCGGGATAAACCTCGACCTCGGTGATGATGCTCACCACTTCATGCTTGAATCCCCGACGGCGAAACTCTTCTCCGAGGGCACGCTGCAACATATAGCCCAGACTCCCCTGGGTGTTGGCCACCAAAGAATCGAGGGGCACCTCATGGATATGCTCCCGGCTCAACTCGGAGCGCAAGGCCATAAAACCGATCTGAGGCCCATTACCGTGGGTGATAACCAAGGAATGGCCCGCCATGATCAAGTCTGCGATGGGCACCACAGCTTTGGCGGCCAATTGAAATTGATTGGCCACCGTGGGCTCTAGTTCTGGGCTGAGCAAAGAGTTCCCCCCCATTGCCACAATGCTCACTGAGGACATTCCACCTCCTACTTTCGTCCAATGGAGCATTGCAAATCAGCGGACGAGGAGCAAGACCCCAGCACCAAGTAGCACCAGAAAAGTAAAGACCTCAAAGCGAGACTTGCTCAATCTTTGGGCCAAAAACCCGCCGACGGGCAAAGCCAAAAAGCACGCAGGCATCACGAGCACATAGGTCTGAAGCACCTCTGCGGTCCACAAACCTGCCACACAGTGAGAGAGCAAAATTAAGAGGCCGTTGGGTAAAAAGAAGCCTTGCATTGTGGCGCGGCGGCGACTTGGGTCCCAATCCTGAGTGGTCGAATAAGCCACAATTGGCGGGCCTGTCGCGGTCACAGCCCCCCCCATCACCCCGGCGGCAAAACCAAAAGGCAAGGCCCACTGCGGACGCTCCAGACGAATCGATTGACGCCCGGCGAGACTCCAGGTGCAAAACGCCACCAACACCGCCCCAAGGCCAAAGTTGATCGTTTCCTCAGGTAAATAGGTGAGCAGCATCACACCCAATGGCACGCCCACCGCCGAGGCCAACAACAGATAACGAACAGGCCGCCATTGCACTTGGCGTCGTTCTCGCACCAAGAGTAACAAAGCGTTGGTACCGCCAACCATCGCCATCAGCGGTATGACCATCTTTGGGCTCAGAAAAAAGGTCAGAAAGGGGACGCTCACTAAAATATCGCCAAAGCCAATCGTCGAACGCACAACACCAGCGACAAAAATCACCCCAAACACCACAACGGTGGTGGGTTGTAAGGCCAAAGCAAGGAGGGAATCCATCACTCAACCCAAGCTATAGGTCTTGAGCGTTAGGGGTATTTCCGGCCGTAGACGAATACCCACATAGCTAAAATCTGCCATCCCACTGCTCAAGCGCGCCAACGAGGCCCGCTCCAGGTCGCCTGGCGTCGCAAGAAGAGCACCCACCGTCGAAGGCGACACCCCGTGTACGTCCAGCTTGAGACCCGCATGTGTCACCCCATCGGTGTAAGCGAGCGAGACGAAACTGGTCTTGCTCTTGAGCCCATCGTGCTGTGCAGCCACCGTCGCCCAGTCCCCATCACTCAAACCGCACAACGCGACCGCAAGCCGGATGCGATCCCAAGACTCAGGTTGATCTGGCTGAGAAAAATAGACCTTTTCGGTGAGGCTTCCGCTCAAAGTCGCGGCTGTACCGATAAAGTGCGCGCTTCGTTTTTGAAGCACATCAGCCACCGCCTCCATCAAGCCAACGCCGGCTTGGTCAACCCCAGCGTCAGACAAACAGGCCATCGCCACTTTAAGGCTTGGGCGGCGACGAAAATAGGTTGTGCACTCTTTTAAGCCCCGGCCATTGGCCTCAATCTTGAAAAAAACGTTTTTGTATTCAAAAACCTTCGCCCGCACCAAAAAACGCTTCAGCGCCCGTTGTGCGATGCCCGCCTCTTCCATAAACCGGGTGACCCGAAATACAAAAGCTTGGCCCTCTCCTTTGGTCATCAAGCCCAAACTGTTCCGCTGGGGGTCGATGGATATCTCAAAATAGCGGCTGAGCTGCTCGGAAAATGCACCCACAAATGGGGCCACGTGCTGCCAAGGCACCCCAAGCCCCGCGCACACCACACCCAAACGCGCCGCGCCGCCAAACAGGCTGTCGTACTGGCCGCCAAGAGTGGGCATCAACCCACCCGGCCCGGTTTGAAGCCTGGTGGAGACTCGAAAAACATCCGCTCCACACGCCCGCCAGTCATCGACTCGGTATTCGGGCATCGAATACAGCGCATGCCCACCACGACACGCCCTGTGGTGGTGGAAATGCTTCCGTCCCAGCCCGTCCGGCCACCACACAGTTGACATGCGCTTCGAAACAAAAAATCCAGGCTTTCCCGAGCGGCCGGTGTGCGATCTTTGGCAACCTCCGCCTCGAGTACCACACCACCATCGCCCTCATCGCCCAGGGTGACAGACACCACCGTCCAGGTGTAACCACCCGCCTGCAGCACACTGCCTAGGCCAACCCGCTGTTGAGCGTCATCGGACAATTTAATCAACAACATGCTTGGGCCAGCCTGGATGCTGCCGTCGGGCAGTGAAAACTCAGCCACAAGACCATTGGCCGCCGCCACAGACTCATGCCCCAAAGCCCCAACGGTGGTCTCGGCAATATCGACCCGGCGCGTCTCGGTATAGGTCACATTTCACCCGTCATCAGCAAATCTGCCAAAGCATCGTCCATTAGACTTAGACCCGTAAGATACAGGCCATCTATGTCGGTAACCATCATTGTACCGCTCTGTACATCCACGAAGAAAATCGCATCGGTGCCCCCAAACAGCCCTTCAAATTTAACCAAAGAAGGCGAGGTCAAAAAGGCCCAGTACATCTCGCGAATGTCCTGGGATGGAAACTCAACCTCCCCAGGCTGAATATCTGCGCCCAAGAGTTCATCTGAGGCGCTACCTCGAGCCCGAGTAGAGGCCATCGCCGTGAGCATTTGATTGGCTCGGACGATGGTTAGGCCCACATTATCTCCGACCACGTTCAGCCCATCGAGCACCCTATCGACCGTGGATGCGCTCACATCAAACTGAGGGGACGCCCCACCGACATTGCTCGCCTTGGCGCTCACCCCAATATCGAGGCGTTTGTAATAGGTCTTAAAATCACTGATGGATATGTCTCGAGGATGAGCGCTGCCCCACGGGTTTTGCAGGTTGACCGTGCGGGCATCGATATCGACACTTTCGATGGCGTAGGCGTGATTGCCGTAGATGTTTAGCTTCTCACCTGCCAACGCCATGCCCGGGTCATCCTTCATATTGTAGGTGCCAGCAGCGAGGGGCTCTTGGTTGTCGAGAGCATCGGCCATCCGCCGCAAAAGTGCATCTTCATCCAAAGAGGCCGTGGTCACATAGCGGACCTTGTTGCCGGTCATCAGCTCATGCACGCCGCCGAACGCGATGTTTTTGTTGATTTGACCCCCAGAAATATGCCCATAGCTACCGGTCTCTTTGGCGAGGGCTTTTTCAAACAAGGCCATCCACATGGCGTCCTCGTCGCCAGCGCTTCGGCCAACTGGGGCATAGACTGGGCGCCCAGACATGGTCGGAAATTGTGCGTCCACCGTGATGACTTTTGCCCTCGGTGGCGAAAACCAATTTTCTCGCAGGTATAGGGTCACATCAAAGGTGCCGTCACCATTGTCTTTGATCAGCTTGCGCAAACCCTCCGGATTGGCCCGGGCCTCTGCAGCCGCACCTGCGATCAGGTAGCAGTCCCCCAGTGCGCCCTGCTTGGCTGCCAGGGGATCGATCTTGCCATCAGCCATATAGGCCACAGCATTCTTATACGGCCGATACTCCGCAACACCTTCATGCTTGTCCGCCATTTTGGGTTGGGGGTCGTCTTGTACTCGGGGTGCTTTCGCATCACCATCGATTGCGGCAGGCATTTCAGGCTGCGACCTGGCCCTCGCACTCGCACTCGCGGGGACATCATCCACCACAAGCTTGGTATCGAGCTTGGTGGCCAGCCCCGGATATTGTTTCTCCAGCTTGTCGACCGCCTCTCCAAGCTCTTGAGCCATATCACGTAGACGGACATCAAAATTATCGGGCTGAAGGCTACCTTTTTTGACCGAACCAGCCTCGATCATCAAGGCATTGTAACGGGAGCGTATATTGGTGAGCCCAATCTCATCAATGATGCTGTCTGGCAGACCATGTTTGGCCCGAATATTGGGGTCGCTGAGCTTGTCGAGTACATCGTACATGACCACATGAAAATCTTGACCATGCAAGGTCACTCCGGGGGGCAAGATGATATCGATTCCCTCGATCATCTTGGTCAAAGACTTGGTGCCAATCTGCCATTCGTGAGAAATCCCTGTGGCAGGGTCGCGCACCAAAATATGATGCCGCCGATACACGGCACCCTCTGTGATGGGCTTACGCATCACATTTTCTGGGCCAAAGGCCTGATTCAGCCGTGACTCCAGGCCGTCCGCAATCGCCGTCGCGTCCTCAAAATTGTCCACCTCAAATCGACCACGGCTCATGTCGGTCATCGACCCGACATCTGTTGGCTCCTCCCACCGTCTGCTCTTCTCTAAAACCTTGTTGATAAAGGACTCTTGGTCAATATCGTCGATACTATTTGTGCCGAATTTATTGCCTTTAAGGCCGACTTTTGATGGCTGTAGACCATAATCTGAGCTGATATTATCGCTCACCACCTGCATGCGTTGATTGGTCTCGAACGCAGCCTCTGTGAGCCGTCTTTGATCGATTACACTCCCCTCGAGATCGTCCGGCATCTTGGCCATGATGTCGTCTACAGCGCCCGTATTCATCGCAGCATCAGCGTTGTTGGCACCAGCCTTGCCAGACCCAAGCATCCGACGGACTGAGGGGCCAAAAGTCTCACCGAGGCTCTTGAATAAGGCCCCACCTGCAAAACCTGAACCCCCACCAATCGCCCCGTGCAACAAGGCGGTCGTGGATGCCTTTGTAAAAGCCTCACCCAAACTCCCAGCCCAAGTTTCATCGTTGGCCAGCCCCCGAAACACACCCTCTCCCATGCCGCCGATCGTTCCATCGATTGCACCCTCGAAACCACCGGCTAAAATTCGCCTTCCAGCGCTGCCGAAGGTCTGCTCTACCGACCCACCAATGGAGGCCGCATACTGGGTTTTCGACATGCCGTGGACGATTCGTGCAGCGCCCAAGTTGCCAATGATAAAGAGCCCGCCCTCGATCGCTGCCCCAACACCATCGACCAGGGTGTCCATACTTTCAAGATCGTAGCCTTCGCCCTCGATGGCTTTGTGAATGCCGACTTTGAGAGCCGCTGCAGCCACCATCGTGGTGGCGATGGTCCCCGCATTGGCACTTAAGGCCGCAATGAACGGACCCGCCGCCGCCCCTGCTGTGAGAACAGTCGCCACGATGCCCACAATCGTGATGGCGATCTGAGAGGCCCACTGGGCAAAAGAAGCCTTGGCCGACGCGTATTCCGATGTGGTGTACTGGGAGTATTCCTCAGCCTGACGGAGTTGACCCTGTTCATGTTCTGAGAGATCGCCATCTTCGTGAGCGCGGTTGTAGGTGGCCTGATATTCACGCCAAGCTTCGTCGGCGTTGGTGCCAGAATCGGAGACGGCGTCCACGATGGCCGCGGAATAGCCCACACCCCGCTGACGCTCGAGCATCTCCTTGGCCCGATCGAGCCGACCCTGCTCTGAGCTGGGCTCGCCACGGATCAGGTCTTTGGCCTTCCAAAAATCACGGGTGGATAACTCTGAGCTTAAAATTCTCTCCACATCTGACCGAATGCCCTCGCCATCGCGCCACGCTTCGCCGTGGTCGCCACACAAACTGAAAAGAAGCGCCTCATTGGTCCCATTTCCGGCAGTGGCCCAGACCAAGCGCATGATGGGGGTGAAGGTTCCCGTGCGCAGCGCCCCCAGAAATACCCGGTACATTTGAGGGTCGACATCTCGCTGGATTGCCCGCAATATCGAGGTCTCGGTCAAGACCTCAGCACCGACGCCCTCGATAAGAATCGCGTCGATCGCCTCATAAATCTGAGACTCGGTGGTGCCCATGCCCGACACAGCATTTCGAAGCACAGCGATGCGCCCCAAGGCACCGCCACCAAGCGCCTGACGCAGGCGGAAATATTCTGAGCCCGACAAATCTGAGCGGAGCACACCGAGGATATGGTCTGGATTATGCGCCAATATCCATCGCCCTTCCACGGCGGGAATGCTGGCTGCGACATCCCAGATTGCCTCTTCATCGGTGCCCGCCCCCACACAGGCTTTGCGCAGACGACCGACCGAAGACATGGCTTGCCCATCGCTGGCGACCAATGCACTCGCGCCTTCACTTTGCATCGCCGCCTCACCCAGCCTTTGAAGCTGAGATTCTCGGTAGCTGACGGCATATTCTGGGTCATGAGCCAACTGAATTTGGTGCAATATTTCGAGCGCTTCAAACTCCAGATCGCCGGACAGATCGCTGACCA
>DBIS01000294.1:0-5331 GCA_002296975.1 Deltaproteobacteria bacterium UBA796
ACCGTCAGTGACGACAACATCTGCGGTCCCTCGGGGCAAATCCAAGCCTTCGACATTGCCCGTAAAATTGACCCCAGGATGATCGAGCAACGCCTGATGTGCAGCGCGGATGGCCTTGGTGCCCTTGGACGCCTCGATACCGTTCGACAACAACGCGACCGTTGGCGAGGGGTTGTCCGAAATCACCTGTGCATACGCTGCCCCCATGACCGCAAAGCCGATGAGGTCCTCTGTGGTGGCGCTCAGGGTCGCACCCACATCGAGTAAAAGGGCGAAAGGGTCGCCTTTGGGACCATGACGACGCTCAGTCGGATGCACAGCAGCCAAAGCGGCTCGGCGGATGCCTGGAAAACGCTCCAGGTGCTTGCTCGCAGCCAAAATCGTGGCCCCGGTGTGTCCAGCGCTCACCAATGCCTCGCCTTGCCCCCCAGCGAGGGCCGCCATGGCCACCGCAATCGAGCAATTAGGGTCAAGCCCGGCGGAGAGATCATCCGCCATGGCCACCGCAGGCCCGGCGTGGCGAACTTGAATTTTTCGCGGATTGTGTCGGTGCTCGCTAAGCGCTCCGGTGACTTGGCCAACATCACCGACCAAAACCATCTGGATATTATCGTCTTCCAAACTGAGTTGAGCCACACCCTCGATATTGACCGCCAGGCCGAGGTCGCCCCCCATGGCATCGATAACTACCCGTGGCATGCAAACCTCCTGGTCATCAATCATCTAACGACGCTTGCCTGCGCTTGCCCAGTCGGGCCGAACGGTTACCCCCTCGCACCGACCAACATATCCCTCGGTCAAACATTTACGGAGTTCATGCATGAGCTGGTTAAGCAGATTCCTGCGATCCACCATCGGACAAAAAATAGTGATGGCGGCTTCTGGCCTCATGTTGGTGGGCTTCGTCCTCGCCCACATGGTCGGAAACCTCCAAATCTTTATCGGCGCCGATGCCCTCAATACCTATGCTGCGATGATGCAAGGAAACCAAGGCCCGCTTTGGGTTGCACGCCTGGGCCTACTCGGCGCCATCGGTGCTCATATTTGGAGCGCGGTCAAGCTGACCATCGCCGCCAAGGGTGCCCGCCCAGTCGCCTACAAAAAACGTTCTTGGTTTGACGAGCGCTACGCTGTCCGCACCATGCGCGTCGGCGGCATGATTGTCGGTGCCTTCATCGTCTTCCACTTGCTCCACTTCACCGTGGGATATTTCGAAGGCGGCTTTCAGCACTGTGCCGATATCAACGGCGTGTTCACCTGCTTCGCATACCAAAACGTGATCGGCGGCTTCGCCAACCCACTGGTCGGCGTGTTCTACATTGTCGCTCAAGTGTTCTTGGGCTTGCACCTTACCCACGGCGTTTGGTCCATGACCCGCACCTTGGGCTTCGGAAATCCCAGGTTTGACCTCATCGCCCGCAAGGTAGCGATGGTCGTCGGCCTTATTATCACCATCGGCAACTGCTCGATTCCTGTGGCCGTCATGGCCGGCTACTTGAACTAAAAGGGGGACAAGATGAGCATTGAACTGAAATCCAACGCACCCACCGGCCCCATCGACTCCGCGTGGTCTCGCCATAAATTCGACATCAAAGTCGTCAACCCAGCCAACAAGCGCAAGTACACGGTCATCGTGGTGGGCACAGGGCTCGCGGGTGCTTCGGCAGCGGCGACCTTGGGCGAGCTTGGCTACAATGTCCAGAACTTCTGTTTCCAGGACAGCCCCCGCCGGGCGCACTCCATCGCGGCTCAAGGTGGCATCAACGCCGCCAAGAACTACCAAAACGATGGCGACTCGGTCTACCGGCTCTTTTACGACACGGTCAAAGGTGGCGACTTTCGGTCCCGCGAGAGCAATGTCTACCGCTTGGCCGAACTGAGCGTCAACATCATCGACCAGGCCGCCGCCCAAGGTGTGCCCTTTGCCCGTGAATACGGTGGACTGTTGGCCAACCGTTCCTTTGGTGGCTCCCTCGTCAGTCGTACATTCTACGCCCGGGGCCAGACCGGTCAGCAGTTGCTATTGGGTGCTTATTCGGGCCATGCCGCTCAAGTCGCTGCGGGGAACATCACCATGTTCCCCCGTCACGAAATGCTGGACTTGGTGACCATCGATGGCCACGCACGGGGCATCATCACCCGAGACCTCATCTCTGGAGAGATCAAATCCTATGCCGCCGACGCCGTCATTTTGGCCACCGGTGGATACGGAAATGTGTTTTACCTCTCGACCAATGCCATGGGCTCGAATGTCACAGCCGCATGGCGCGCAGCCAAGCGCGGGGCACTCTTTGCCAACCCCTGCTACACCCAGATTCACCCCACGTGTATTCCCGTCTCCGGCGACCACCAATCCAAGCTCACCTTAATGAGCGAGTCTCTCCGAAACGATGGACGCGTGTGGGTACCCAAAGACGCAAAAGACTGTTGGAACAACGATAAGGCCGCTGTGGGCCGGCACCCAAGCCAAATCCCCGACGAGGACCGCGATTATTACCTCGAGCGGCGCTACCCGACCTTTGGCAACTTGGTCCCTCGGGATGTGGCCTCTCGGGCCGCTAAATTGTCCTGTGACGAAGGACGCGGCGTGGCCTTCAATGGTCGTGGCGTCTATTTGGACTTTAAAGAGGCCATCGGCCGCTTGGGCCAAGAAGAAGTCGCCGCCCGGTACGGCAATCTGTTTGAAATGTACGAGCGCATTACCGGTGCAAACCCCTACACCGAGCCCATGCGCATCTACCCAGCCATCCACTACACAATGGGCGGGCTTTGGGTAGACTACAACCTCCAATCGAACACCCCCGGACTGTTTGTGCTCGGTGAGGCCAACTTCTCCGACCACGGCGCAAACCGCTTGGGGGCCTCAGCGCTCATGCAAGGGCTGGCCGATGGATATTTCGTCATCCCGTACACACTCGGCCACTACCTCGCCGAGGTCGGCCCACGAAAGAACGATGCTGAGAGCAGCGAGTTCAAGGGGACCGAAGAGACCGTCAAGGGGCGGGTCAACAAGCTGCTGAACGTAAAAGGTAAGCGCTCTGTTGACTCATTCCACCGCGAGCTCGGCCACCTGATGTGGGAAAAATGCGGAATGGCGCGCACCAAAGAGGGCCTCGAAGAAGCCCTCGAACGCATCCCGGCAATTCGCGATGAGTTCTGGAACAACGTCTCCGTCCCTGGCGATGGTGCTGACCTCAACCAGTCTCTCGAAAAAGCTGGCCGGGTCGCCGACTTCTTGGAATTCGCCGAGCTAAAAGTGGGCGACGCCCTACACCGCGAAGAATCCTGTGGCGGTCACTTCCGACTCGAGCACCAAACAGAAGAAGGCGAGGCCAAGCGAAACGATGATGACTTCGCTTATGTCGCCGCCTGGCAGTTCAATGGTGTTGATAAAAAACCAACGCTTCACAAAGAACCCCTCGAATTCGACCACGTCAAGCCCAGCCAGCGGAGCTACAAATGAACCTCAAATTACATGTTTGGCGCCAAAAAGGCCCCAAAGACAAAGGTCGTTTCGAGACCTACGATGCCACCGACGTCCTCGAGGATATGTCTTTTCTCGAAATGCTCGATGTGGTCAATGACGGACTTGAAGCCGAAGGCCGCGAGCCCATCGCCTTTGAATCGGACTGCCGGGAAGGCATCTGTGGTGCATGCGGCTGCATGATTAATGGCCAACCCCACGGTCATAAAGCACGCACAACCACCTGCCAGCTTCATATGCGCGAGTTCAGCGATGGCGACGAGATCGTGATCGAGCCCTTCCGGGCCAAAGCGTTTCCAGTCATCAAAGACTTGGTCGTCGATCGCTCGTCTTTCGACCGCATCATCCAGTCCGGCGGGTTTATCACCGCTCGCTCAGGTTCTGCACCCGATGCCAACGCCATTCCAGTGGCCAAAGTCGAGGCCGACCGTGCCTTTGATGCCGCGACCTGCATTGGTTGTGGTGCCTGTGTAGCCAGCTGCCCCAACGCATCTGCCATGCTGTTCACAGGGGCAAAAATCACCCACTTGGGCCTGCTGCCTCAGGGCCAACCTGAGCGTTACCTCCGGGTAGACAAGATGGTGAGCCAGATGGACTCGGAAGATTTCGGACACTGCGGCAACTTTGGCGAATGCACATTGGCTTGCCCAAAGTCGATCAGCTTGGATGTGATCGCCCAAATGAACACCGACTACATCACGGCGCAATTCAAGGGGCGGGACATCTAGCCCCGCAGTCGCTCACATCTCTTGGCGGTTTGTGATCGCTCGGGCGACCGAGCTGCGATCCGCATACTCGATCTCTGTGCCCACTGAAATGCCGTGGGCCAAACGGGTGACACGCACATCGAGCGGCCCCAAGAGCTTGGCCAGATACAAGGCCGTCGCGTCACCTTCTACATCTGGATCGGTGGCAATGATGACTTCGACGACGTTCTCAGGGCCTACCCGGGCCAATAAAGACGAAATATTGAGTTGATCTGGCCCAACACCGTCCAAGGGTGCTATCGCTCCGCCCAAAACGTGGTATCGACCGCGAAACTCTGCGGCAGCCTCGATGGCCTTGACGTCTTGCGGACGCTCGACCACACACAATATCCCCGGCTCTCGTTTGACGTCTGTACACATTGGGCAGGGGTCGACCGCGGATACATCGCCACAGGTCGTGCACCGGATCATGGCTGCTGGCAAGGCGATGAGGGCTGAACCGATTTCAGCCGCTACATGCGGGGCTTGGCGCAAAAGCCAGTACACCAATCGTGTGGCGCTGCGCTCACCCACACCTGGAAAACGTTTGAGTTGAATGATCGCGGCCTTGAGGGGGTCGATGGTCTGCATCATCAATACTCTTCGCCGGACAAGACCGGGGGAATCGGTGCGCGATAGTCGGCGTGGACCGACAAAATCGCAGCATCAAAATGAGAAATAATGGCCTTTATATCTGTATTATCAGCCACCAGCTGTTCAAGCTCAGCCTGGGCTAAGGCCGCTTTATGAGCCACAGTCTCGCGGTGAGTCATTCTGGCACTGTCGGCCTCTCTGTGTCGTACAGTCACCCGCGAGCACCCCTCAAAAAACGTGGCCACTCCCCTCAATAAGCGGGCGTCGGTGTGGGTCGCAGACACGTGATTGGCCCGAAAGCCAACAGGGTACTCCAACTTCAGAGTGGGGGGTTCGGCAGACAGAAATATGCAGTCTTTGGACCAAACCTCGTAGCGGGCACCGCCTGACTCAAGCCATGCTCGGAACAGGTCAAACCGTTCGCGCGGGGTGCAATCGACGGGAATTATCGGGATGGCATCTGGATTTTCTACCGATGTGAGCACCGGCTCTGGCGCGGGCTCTGGC
>DBIS01000294.1:5690-16780 GCA_002296975.1 Deltaproteobacteria bacterium UBA796
GGCTCTGGCTCTGGCTCTGGCGCGGGCTCTGGCGCGGGCTCTGGCTCAGGCACTGGCTCAGGCTCAGGTTCAGGTTCAGGCTTAGCTGCTTGAATCGCTGGCGGGGATTCCTCCTTATCGTCATTGGAGCTTCTGGGTGTGGCACCCTTTCTGGGGGGCGGAATCGCCACACCCCCTGCCGAACGAATGCGGTGCTCGAGATCATCGAGGCGATGAAGCAAACGATCGATGGGATGCGCTGGCCGAATGCTGACCAAACGGGCGACGGCCATCTCCAAAACCAAACGCGGGCGACTGGATTTGGCGACTTGGTCGTGAACATCGAGCATCACATGGAAGGCCCGCACCAAAACATCTGTGCTACTGCTTTTCACCAAGGATTCCAAACGCGCACGCTCGTCGACGGGCACATCCAAATATTTCTTGGACTTCGGACTCAGACCCACCAACGTTGCATTGCGAATCAAGGTCAGAAGTTCAGCGGTGAACTCAGAAAGCTCATATCCATAGCCATAAACCGCTTCGACCGCGCCCAAACAAGCGTCGGCATCGGCGAGCAAAATACCCCGGAGCATTTGGTACAATAGCCCTCGGTCAACCAGGCCCAAGATATCGGAGACCTGCTCCAAGCTCGGGGACTCACCCGCGAAAGAGATGACCTGATCGAGCAAGCTCTGAGAGTCGCGCATCGACCCCTCGCCAGCACGGGCGATCAATCTCAAGGCGTCTTCACCGATGGTAATCCCCTCAGCCTCACAGATATGAGCCAGCCGTTCAATGACCACATCGGGGGCGATTCGCTTAAAATCGAAGCGCTGAACCCGAGATAAGATGGTGTCTGGTATTCGTTGAGGCTCTGTGGTCGCAAACATGAAGACCACATTCGGTGGTGGCTCCTCAAGGGTCTTCAGAAGGGCGTTGAAAGCCCCCTTGGAGAGCATATGGACCTCATCAATGATGTACACCTTGGACTTTCCGTGCACCGGCATGTAGCGCACACTTTCTCTCAACTCGCGGATATCGTCCACGGAGTTGTTGGAGGCCCCATCGATCTCGATCACGTCGGGGTTGGAGCCCGCCAAGATTTCTTTGCAACTCGGGCACACGCCACACGGTGATGGGGTGGGGCCTTCGATACAATTCAAAGACCGGGCCAAAGCCCGCGCTGCAGTGGTTTTACCCACCCCTCTCGGTCCGGAGAACAAAAAGGCATGGTGCACACGCCCGAGCTTGATCGCATTGGCGAGTGTGCGGGTCACATGGGATTGACCTGCAATCTCGGCGAATGTAGTGGGGCGCCACTTTCTGGCGATGGCCTGATATGTCATGGCTCTCCCCTAACTAAAAAAATGGCCCTAGGTGATGGCCGGGTACCCCCGCACCTCGGGGGGACCGACACCGTTGCTACCTTCCGGTCCTGGCGGGGTTCACGGACCCCCGACCACGGAGACCCGACCACCACCTTGGGCCGCGCACGAATGCGCAACTGGCGGAGAGAGTGGGATTCGAACCCACGGTAGGTTGCCCTACACCCGCTTTCCAGGCGAGCACCTTCGGCCACTCGGTCACCTCTCCTCAAAATAAAAACTGGACAATAAAAAAATAAGTGTGGGCGGAGAGGGCGGGATTCGAACCCGCGGTAGGTTGCCCTACAATAGATTTCGAATCTACCGCCTTCGACCACTCGGCCACCCCTCCGCGTTCACTTCTTTTTCCGCACCCTCCGAAAGAAGGACCGAAGCACCTCAGCGGCGGCATCGGCTCTAATCCCGGCGGTGACGTCAAACCGATGGTTTAGCACCGGGTGACTCGACAAGTCGTCGAGCGTTCCCAAAAAGCCACCCCGGGGGTCTGTGGCTGCGTAAACACAGCGCGGAACCCTGGCGTTGACCATCAAGCCGGCGCACATGGCGCAAGGCTCTAGGGTGACGTACACCGTGCAGTCCTCTAAACGCCAATCTCCCATAAACTGGGCAGCCTGTCGCATCGCTATAAACTCTGCGTGGGCTGAAGGATCGCCGTCGATTTCCCGTCGGTTGTGAGCGGAGCTGATGACCTCGCCTTTCAAAACCACAACTGCACCAACGGGCACTTCACCCATCGCGGCAGCTGCCTCCGCTTGCGCGAGAGCCAGGTCCATAAAGCGTTGGTCCTCAGTCGGAACCATATCGTCCATTCAAAGATCAGCCCTTGATCGGGCAGGCCTTCCGTCTATCTCAAGTCACTGGCCTGTCAACCATCGAGACACATAGGGGATACACTGTGATCCATGAAACCCTTTCGACACATACTGACCGGACCCATCCGAGAACTTCTCGGCCGACCACGAAAGAACCAACCCATCCTGTTCAACCCAACGATGACCATCGATCAGGCCTGGCATGCCCATCGTGGCGCCCCGGCAGTGTTTGCAGCTCACCATTTACCGGCATGTGATGGTTGTTCCGTGCGTTTCGATGAGCGGCTGGACGAAGCGGCTGAAGCTTATGGAATCGATATCGACGCCTTTGTGTCCCAGCTCAACGCGCTGAGGCTATAGTGAGTCTTCGACGAGGTCCCCATGCTTACAGTTTTGCTCTCGATAACGCTGGCCCATGCCGCGACCACCCTCACGCTCAAGGCAGATGACGGGTCAAAAGTTAACGCCGTGGCCACCGTCCAGCAGGGCTCCAAAACCGGGGTATTGATGGCCCATATGCTTGGGCGGGACAGCAGGGATTGGACCTATCTGGCCAAAAAGCTCCACCAAGCCAAGTTTTCGACCCTCGCGGTCGATCTTCGAGGCCACGGTCAAAGCAGCAAGGCCGGAAGCACCCTCAGCGCAGAGGATTATCCAGCGATGCTCGGTGACCTGAACGCCGGACTGGCCTATCTCAAGGGGCGAGGTGTGACCGAGATCAGCTGTGTCGGCGCAAGCATTGGGGCGAACTTGTGCGCCCAGCTCGGGGCCCAAAACCCGGACATCGTAAACCTGGTGCTGCTCTCACCAGGCTTAAACTACAAAGGCATCACCAGTGCCGACGCTCTGAAAGCCTATGGCAAACGCCCTGTGCTCATCGTGGCCGCCGAAGACGATCGCTTTGCACCGCGATCCGCCACAGCCCTCGAAGGCGTGGCCATAGGTCAGGTCCACTATGAATTGCTAGCAGAAGGCGGACATGGCACCAAAATGCTCACCCGCGCGCCCAGCCTAGAGAACACCGTCATGAGTTGGCTGGCCGGCACCTTCAAGCTGATATCAGGAGATATCGTCCGACCAAAGGCCAAGATCATCCGCAAGGACGAAACAATCGAAACATCAGGCCGCAAAATGCAGGTCCATCAGTAGCGAACCGCCCCAGCTACCAGATCAAAGCTTCTGCGACTTTTCCACGCTTGGCGGCGTTGCAGTTAATCGCGCGGTTGGCGAATATCTCGATGCGCTCGAAACCTTCGGCATACAGCGCATGAACCTCGGGTACCGATGAGTTCGACAACAGGACGGACACACCCTTGTCCTTGAGCCGTCGCGCCATATCCCGCAGCTCGGCCTGGTCTTCGAGCCCAAATCCATTTTTGGTATAGGCGGTGAAGGAAGCCGTGTTCGAGGCTGGCACATAGGGCGGGTCAAAATACACGAAATCTCCAGGCTTGACGCGGTCTTCCAAGCTCCGGAAATCTTCATAGAGCACCGAGACGCCTTGTAAACGCTTGGAGGCGGCCAAAAGGTTGACACTATCACAGATATTTGGGTTTTTGTATCCAGCAAAAGGCACGTTAAAGCCACCTTTCCTGTTGACACGGTACAAACCATTAAAGCCTGTTTTGTTCAGGAAAATCATCCAGGCAGCGAGCTCTTCATCGCATTCTGAGTCGATATCACGTGCGCGCATCTTCAAGAAAAAACGCTTTTCGTTGGGGTAGGTCGCCAACCTGGCAATCACTGCTTCCGGGTTGTCCCGAATCGCGCAATAGGTACGAACCAGGCGCAGGTTGAAATCAGCCAACACGGCCTTTTTTGGAGCGAGGTCATAAAACAAAGCCCCCCCACCAATAAACGGCTCATGATAGGTATTGTGGTTCTCAGGGACCCGGGCACGCAGGTGTTCGAGCAGCTGGCGTTTGCCACCGGCCCATTTGAGGAAAGGCTTTGCAGGTTTTACTCTTGACATGCCAAGAGACTACACAGATGTCATACTGCTTGCAAGTACTAGACATCTCTAAATTCACCAAAAACCCCTAAATCTTGACATGTCACCATTTTTAAATCTTTTTAATTCCCTCGCCATCGCCGGGGCACTCTTGGTTTTTGGGTGCAAAAGCACACGTCCTAAGGCCATCGATAGCGGTGCCGAAGCCTCTGTGGATTGTGAGCAGCTGTTTTTTGCTGACGCCGATGGCGATGGTTTTGGTGACCCCACAGAGACACAATCAGCCTGCACAGCACCCCCGGGCTTTGTAGACAACGCCAATGACTGTGATGACAACACAGACGCCATCTCCCCCAGCAAGGCCGAACGTTGTGATGGTATCGACAACAACTGTGATGGCCACATCGACGAAGACGCAGCCACCGATGCTGTTGACTGGTTCAGCGATGCAGACGGCGATGGCTTTGGCTTTGGTCCACCCCGAGGGTTTGGCTGCACCGGCGAGACCGATGAAGTGAGCAACCACACAGATTGTGACGACAACGCCGACTTCAGTCATCCCGACGCAACAGAACGCTGTGACGGGATGGACAACGATTGCGACGGCGACATCGACGAGGGCGAAACCCCCGACGGGCAGCAGCTATTTGCCGATGTGGACGGTGACAACTGGGGAGATGCCACAGCCGAAAGCTTCCGCTGTGCGTTGAGCGACGGCTTTGTAGAAGTGCCCGGCGATTGCGACGACACCGACGACGACACCCACCCCGACGCCCAAGAGCTTTGCGATGGCCACGATCGAGACTGCGATGGCCGCATCGACAACCATTGCGAAACCACACACACTGGCGACGATGCATTTTGGACCTCAAGTCCAGCCACGGGGATCAGCCCGCGTATAGTCGCCGGTGATCTGAATGACGATGGGGTCGATGACCTCCTGATCGGCGACTTCCTTAACGACCGCTTGGCGCTACACTCTGGCCCGCTGGTTGCAGGTGAGACGAGCCCCGACTGGACCATCGACGAAACCGGTTTAAGCACCTTGTTTTCACTCGCCGTCACCGCCGATGTTGACTTTAATGGCGATGGCAGCCACGACTTGGTCGTCAGCCGCTTGCATTCCACCGACAGTGGTGGCAGTTTTGGGAAAATCCAAATCCACTGGGGCCCTTTCACCGGCGCTCCCGACCTCGATGACCCTTCCGTGGTGCTGACCCTGCCCGAAACTGAAACCACCTGGGCCTGGGGCGGATTTGAGGTTGCAGATTTCGATAATGACGGCAGGCCAGACATTGCGATGCAGACATCAAATGCGGGTGCTTTGGCCATTTGGAACCACACCGACATCAACGGCCACCTGCTCACCCAAACCCTTCGGTACGATGACGACACCCTGCTCATAGGGCACCCTCCAGCAGCCGGTGATTTCAACGGAGACGGCATCTCCGATATGGTCGTCGCCATCGATTCCGGCGATTCTCTTGGGTTGATACCCGGGCCCATCGTTGACCCCGCAGATATTCTACCGACCGACGCGCTCAGCCTCGGTGATTGGAGCCTCGGCTATGGTCTGTGCTTGGCCGATATGGACGGCGACGGGCGGCCTGAAGTCATCTCCAACGCCACCATTTTAACAGACGGCGACGCCTTCGAAAACAAAGTGGTCGCATTCGACACTGAGATCTCGCTCACCACCCCCACTTGGGCCTTGGCCACCGGCGAACGCCGCTCTGCCACATCGGTCACCTGCATTGACGCCGACGGCGATGGGCGCGCTGACATCGTGGTCAACGATGCGCACAATGCAATCTTTGGCGGCGATTACACCGGCCGAGCATTGCTTTACTTTGGGGCCTTTTCTGGCACTGTGGAGTTGAGCGATGCAGACCACATATTCGCGCCCACGGATGCGGGAATAAGCTTCGGCATGTCCGTGGTGAGCGGTGATTTTGATGGCGATGGTCTGAGAGATTTAGCCTTTGGAACCGAAAACCCATCGGCGCACGTGTTCTCTATCGCAGACTGGTATTCAAGTGCCTGGACGCCGGTAGACTAGACGGTCTAACTGAACCCCTTAGGCCGAAAAATACCCATCACGCTGGTGTAGCCATGCAGCCAGGTCTGACCATTGACCGGGCCGATTTCGCCAGCGCCAAAGAAACCACCATCTTCCACACCGCCCAAATGCCGGGTGGCCATGCCTGTATCGTGGTCGGGTTCTCCAAAAAACCGCTCGCCACGCCCCACACAGCTAAACAATACCGCCCCTTGCACCGCTTCTGCTGAACATGAAGCCGTGTACTGGCGCAGCAAAGCCTCGAGGTCTGCCCGAGAGCTGTCCGCATCCCGCACATGAAATTGAAGCACTTGGCCCACTTCCACCCGCGCGCCCACAGCCAACACGCCTTTGTCCCGATCCATACCCAAAAGGTGACGCACCAAAAAGTCGCCGGGCCGATAACTCCGCCGACCATTTTCGATGCCCAAACCCACCAAAGGAAGTCCCCGAAATAAGGCCTGGTCCTCGGCCTTAAGGCCACTGAACACAGTCTCGAGTTGACCCAGGGCTGATTCACCAGACAAGCCCATCAACACATTCTCTTTGGCACCGGTGACCACCATCGGCGGCCCGACGGGGCGACATCCTTGGGCCACAACTGCCGCAACCTCAATGTCTCCATACAAGACCACACCGACCGCTCCTGAGCGAAAAACCTGATCATTCAAAACCATGATGTGGTCCCCAAGCGCTTCCCCACCCGAAGCCAAGGCCCCAAGCTTGGTGGCTTGAGGAAAAGCCCTGTCGAGCCCGGCTATCAGGTTGGCTGGGTCACAGGAAAAGGGGTCAGGGATCAGCAAGAAAGAAGGCTGATGCTCAACTTCTACACCCAAATGCTCGCCCCACCAGGTGGCGGTAGCTTCAAGGCTGGCCGACTCATCCACTTCATAATGAAACCCAAGCACGGCCACATCGGGCAAGCTCGCTGCGGTAATCGAGAGCGCAGTCCGCCCTTCCACCTCGCGCCCCCCTCCGATCACACCGCCCGCCTTGCAGCCCAACACCGTCGCCTCAGGGTAGGCGTAGGCTAAATCCTTTAAAAAAATATCCCAAGCGTCATCGGAATGACCACAGGCAAAGACCAGCAGCAAATCCGCTGGGTCCCCCGAGAGCTGATCGCGGATGGTCTCAACGGCCACACCCACAGCCACGGAGGGGTCGGTCTGAGTCGAAAGTGCAGAAGACCAGCGCATGGGCTTAGCACTCGTTGATCGATAAAACGTAACTGCCGACACTCGATGAGCCGAAGCCATCGACCACGATGATGTACTGCGCGCCACCGCTCACAGTCCGCGAGAGGCGAGAACTCACTCCCAAGCCGCCATCGTCATCACACGCCAGCTCCGAAGGTCCGCTGCCGCTGCCGCCACAAATGATGCCACTGCCACCGATCTCCGCATTAAAAACGCGCAACACCGTATCGTAACTGCTGCCGTCTGTATCGATCTCGTAGCAGCCATCGTCGGGGGCCTCCCACAAAAAGGCGACATCGACACCCGCGGAGCTGCCACAACTGCCGTCATAGTCATCGCCCATGCCCAATGAGTCACCGGATGCGATCGCATCGCCCAGACCGTCGCCCAAGTCTTCATCATAAGCCAAGATCCCACCCGCCTCACTGGACACAGCGGCCTCATAATTGATGTTCAGGGTATACTCCCCTGAAGACGAAACGCTGTAGCCGTCGACAACAACAAAGACCTGGTCTCCCTCGGCCAACGGTGTCTCGATAATGGACAACACGCCCGAGCCGCCATCGTCATCACAGTCAATCGATGTGCCCTCGCAGGCGTCCAGCACCCGAAGCAGGGTGTCATACCCGCTGCCCTCGGTGTCGAAGGTGTAGCAGCCATCCTCTGGCGCTTCAAAACGGAAAAACCGGTCCTTGGCCCCTGAGGAGCCACACTCACCAAATGTGTAGGTGTCGTCCTCGGTCACGGTGCTTCCGCTGGCGACCGCATCACCGGTTGTGGTGCCCAGGTCTTCATCTTCGACAAAGCCATGATCAGGACAATCACAGTCGGGGTCCTCATCGTCGTCTAGGCCGTCACAATCGTTATCCAAACCATCCGAGCAGTTCTCTCGGTGCTCTGGATATGTACCGGCATCGGAATCATCGCAATCGGTGTCATCCCACACCCATCCTGGGGGGGGTGCACACTCGACCATCGTCAAACTCGCATCTCCGAAACCGTCGCCATCGAAGTCCCGGTAAAAGGTCGAATCCGGCCCTTCATCGATCGCGCCATCACAATCATCATCGCGGTCATTTTCGCAATCGGCGTAGATGCCTGGGTTGACCAGGGGATCGGCGTCATCGCAATCGCTACCATCCAAAACATGGCCCACTGGAGCCGAACAGGCGAGCTGTGCATCCCCAGCGCCGTAGCCGTCATCATCGGCGTCCAAATAATATGGGTCAAGCGGCCAGGTTTCGTCGATCACACCATCGCAGTTGTCATCGATGCCATTGCAATCCTCGACACGGCCTGGGCGAATCTCTTCATCGACGTCATCGCAGTCGGTGCCATCGACAACATAGCCTTCCACCGGCGCACAATCGATGATCTCGTCGGACATCGTACCGTAGCCATCACCGTCTAGATCCCGGTAAAACACCATGTCGCTGAGGTCTTCATCAACCACACCATCGCAGTCATTGTCTTTGAGATCGCAAAGCTCCAACATATCGCCATGAATTTCAGCGTCGCTGTCATCGCAGTCACCGCCCACAGCCACGAAACCGCTGGGTGGGAAGCAACTGAGGGTCGCTTTGGCCGGATCGCCATGCCCGTCGCCGTCACCGTCGCGGAACCACAACGCAGCGGTATATCCATTGTCGATCACCCCATCGCAATCGTCGTCGACGCCATTACAAGACTCGGTGCCATCGGGTGACACCGACGCATTGGAATCCAGACAATCCAGAGCGTTGTCCACAAAACCAAAGGGCCGAGAGCAGGCCTTTACAAGTGAGTCGGGGTCTCCGTATCCATCGCTGTCCGCGTCGCGATAAAAAATTGAACCCGCGAGCGCATCGGCGTCGGTGATGCCATCGCAGTCATTGTCTACACCGTCACACACCTCGATGGCGCTGGGTGAAATGGCGTCGTCCGTGTCGTCGCAATCACCGCTAAAGCGGCTGAAACCGACGGTGATGCCACACCTGATCTCAGTGTGGGACGCGACCCCCCAGGAGTCCATATCAAAGTCCGCATACACCAAAACCCCATCTACAGGGTTGGGGGCATCAACCGCACCGTCACAATCGTTGTCCAGGCCGTCACAGCGCTCGTCGTTTCCTGGAAAGCGAGTGGGGTCGGTGTCATCGCAATCGCCAGCGGCCACGCTGTAGCCATCACCGTCGAGGTCCACGGGTACAGGCGGGCCGGTGTCACCGATGTCACCGGTGTCGATGGGTGTGCCGGTCTCAGCGCCTTCAGCCGTGTCTGTGTCTGGGAGTGTCGAAAGCGTGGGTGGGCTCAAATCATCTTTTAGCGCTGCGCCACAGCCGACACCGAACACAAGAACCGATGCCACCGAAAGAAAACCAAAGCCCATGATCAGCCTCCACAACCGCATGCTATCCCCTGCGACCCTGTCCTGCTCGCGCTTCTTGACCGGCGCCGGCTTTAGAGGCCACAATCCAGACTCCACAGCACCCCACTCGGCCCCCTAAACACAGGCTCACCCAGCCTCAGGCTGACGAGACTGCGCACATCGATCGCGGCCCTACTTGGCAATCCTGACCAAGCCCCTTGGTCCAAGACCACCCATGAAAAGCCATCATCACACAGGCGTTGCACATCGCCAGGAGACCATTCCAGCGGCGTCTCGCGGCCATAGCTGATGGCCCGAAATCCGCTCAACACCGGACTCGCACGCTCATAGGACACCCACGCTTTGGGCTGAGCCCAGGGCTGATCCTCGATCATGCCGCCCCAAAGTGCCCGACCATGAACACGCTGATATTGACCCGCGAGTTGAGCCCCATGAAGCGGCAGCACCACCACCGCCCCCCGCTCTCGCTGTTGACTTAAGGCCTCCCAATGCGCTGGCACCTCCGGGATGAATGAACCCAGGGGCAACACCCCTCGGTAAAACAGCTGAATCAAGACCCCAATCGGGACCAACCAAGCCAAAACAGGTCGCCAAGCCACGAGACCGTCAATCGCCAAAATCGCGATAAATATCCCACCAATGAGCATCCATCGATCGGGGTGCATCATCCGTGAAAGACCAGGAATAACCTTCCATATAATCCAGTACGGTGCTGGATAAACCTCGGTGCCCACGAGCTGCCCAGGGCCCATCGAAAACACCACAACCACCGCCGCCAAGCCAAACCAAAGCCATCTGCGTCGCCCCAAAAACAAGCTCAACACACCGCCTGGAATAGCAACCCACGGCAGCCAATCTGCCAGGCCCGGTACTTGCCCGCCGCTCAACTTCAGGGCATCAGGGAACATCAAAGGCAAAGATGTCGGATCGATATGGGTGCCCGGCATCGGCGCGCCGTTGAGCACAGGCCAAAACACCACAGCCAAGACTGGCGAGACCATCACAAGAGCCAGCCCACCCGCAGCGATCATCTCGACAGCCATCTTCCGCCAGCGACGCCGACCGTAAATCAAGAAGGCTGGGCTGAGCAGCGCAATAAAGATGGCATTAAACCAATAACCAAGACCCGCCAAAGCCAAACCAATGGCCAAAAGTCCGATTCCCCGTCGCTTTTGACCTTGGGGTGTCTCGGCCATATCGAGCAAGCCTGCAAAGGCCAATGGCACGCCCACCAAAGCCACCTGAGTCAGTCGTCCGGCCGCCAACTGATGAAGCACTGGCGGAAAAAGCGCCCAGGTCACCGCCGCCGCCAACACCACGGACTTATCTCCCCAAAG
>DBIS01000293.1:0-9052 GCA_002296975.1 Deltaproteobacteria bacterium UBA796
CAAAATTCCCCACTGCTGCCTCCCGTAGGAGTCTGGGCCGTGTCTCAGTCCCAGTGTGGCTGATCATCCTCTCAGACCAGCTACCCATCGTACCCATGGTAAGCCGTTACCTTACCATCTAGGATTAAATAATGGGCCGCAGGCCGATCCTTTGGCGCCCGAAGGCTTTTAACCGGAGTCATATGCGGTATTAATCCAGGTTTCCCTGGGCTATCCCCCACCAAAGGGTACGTAACCTACGTGTTACTCACCCGTTCGCCGCTGTCCGCCACCCGAAGGTGACTTCTCGCTCGACTTGCATGTGTTAAGTCTGCCGCTAGCGTTCGCTCTGAGCCAGGATCAAACTCTCCAGTTTGATTCTGTTTTAATTACTCTATGAATTAACGGAACAGTTATTCCGTAAAATTTCTTTTGCGTTTTTTGCTGCTCCGATTCAACGGAGCTGCTGTCTGTATTTCAAAGACCGATTCCATGGTCAACACAAGTCATTGTGGTGGTGCTCTAGGCGCCCCCCCAAGGGACTTGTTGACTGGGAACCCCGCGGTTCTATCGAGTCCTGGATTCACCGTCAAGGTGTTTCCTTCGATTTTTCCTGGGCTTGCCAGGTGATCCGCGTGGTGGTTTTAAAGAGCTGAGACGAGAACCTAAAAGGTGGCCGTCTCGGCAGCCTCGGTGGTTGCCCCCCGAAGCCCGACGCTTCTATGAAGACCCAACTACAGCGTCAAGGAAGGCCGCTCAAAAAGTTGCTGGTGATCACCACTTTGTAGACCCATGCCGTGATCATTGTCACAAATAGGAGCCCAACAAACGCCACTTCTCGGCCCAAGAGCTGTCGAGACAGCCACACCCATCTTTTATTGGGCTTGCAGACCTCCATCCCAGCGATCATGGCGATCCCGACTGTGATCACAAATAGGACCACGCCAAAGGGCTGGTTGATCAATGCAGCCAAGGGCCGAAAATCAGCCATCAAAGAAAACGTGGTGGTCACGCCACACATCGGGCAGGGCACACCGAGTGCGCTCCACACCACACATGGCGAGAGACCCAAGGCTGTGTGGGTGCCAAGCCCCTCCGGATTGGGGCTCAACCAGGCCGCCAAAACCAAAATTGAAGTGGAGCCTGATAAAAGAAGTGCGTTGAGCCACCTAGAGCGGTGGAGATTCACGCTTCATCGTCTGCCGGGAGCGCAGCTTCAACCATTGCCGCAACCGAGGCTGCCTCGCGATCGATCTCATCGAGGCGGGAGGCCACTTGTGCCTTCAACTGATGTAGTTCGCTGGCCAGATTGAGCGCTGTGAGCATCGCGATCGTGTACTCGTCAAACGAGCGTGTACGCTCGGCAGTCTCGGCCATGCGCCGATCGAGGTCTGCAGCCAAGTTTTGAAGGTCCTTGGGGTTGTCGTCGCCCCTGACCGTGTAATCGCGACCGCGGATGGTGATTCGTACTTGCATAGACACCCATTATCGGGAGATCGCTATGCCCGTCAAACTGGGGGCGACTCTTCTGTGGCCAATAGTGCGTCAACGAAGGCCTCTGGGTCGAATGGGCGGAGATCCTCTACCCCCTCACCAAGCCCTATCAATTTCACCGGCAAGCCCATTTCGCCCTTCACCGCCACGACCACCCCCCCGCGCGCTGTCCCATCAAGCTTCGTCAACACCACACCCGTGGCCCCAACAACATCCTTGAAGGCCCGGGCCTGCGATAATGCATTCTGACCAATGGTCGCGTCCAGGACGAGCAGCACCTCGTGCGGTGCTCCCGGCAGCGCCTTGTCCATGACCCTCAGCACTTTACCAAGCTCATCCATCAAGGCTGACTGAGCTTGTAGGCGCCCTGCGGTGTCGCAAATCACAACGTCGGCCCCACGGGCGATTCCAGCTTTAATCCCATCGTACAAAACGGCGGCAGTGTCGGCCCCCTCACCATGGGCAACCACCTCAGCCCCCACACGCTCACCCCAAACCTTCAACTGCTCGATGGCCCCAGCCCGGAAAGTATCCCCGGCGGCCAGCAAAACCTTTTTGCCAGACGAAATGTACTGGCTGGCCAGCTTACCGATAGTGGTGGTTTTACCGCTCCCGTTTACCCCAACAACCAGCACCACCAAAAGCGAACCATCGCCGGTGGCCAGAGTGTGGTCCCCAGCCAGGCGCTCCAACAGCGCCCCACGTAAAGCTGACCGCGTTGCCAGTTCGTCGGCTGGCTTGGCCTTCTCTACCTCCCCCACAATCTCAACCGCCGTCTTCACACCAATATCGGCACCAATGAGGGCTTCCTCCAATGCCTCAAAGCGCTGGCTGTCCACCGCCGAGCTAAAAACGCTGGAGAGCGCAGCCGAAAGTGCCTGGCGACTGCGAGCCAAGCCGGTAAAAAAGGAGGCGGCGTCGGTGGGGGGCAATCCAGCCTGAAGGCTGCCAGCATCCGTCTCTAAACCTCGGACGACCCGAAAAATAGCGTAGGCCCCTGCCGAGCCAACCAACAAAACGAGCGCACCAATAATCCAAGTGTGTTCCAACATAAGGCCGCCCTAATCGGTATAAGCCCAAGACTCAATCGAGCTTGACGCTCACCAACTGAGACACACCGGCGCTCGGCATGGTGACCCCGTACAAAGTGTCCACACACTCCATGGTCTTTTTATTGTGGGTAATGACAATAAATTGGGAGAGCTTGGCCATCTCGCGCAACAGATTGTTGAAACGCGCACCATTGGCCTCATCGAGGGGCGCGTCGACCTCGTCCAGCAAACAAAACGGACTTGGCTTCACCTGAAAGAGTGCAAAAATGAGCGCTATCGCCGTCATCGCCATCTCTCCGCCAGACAATAAGGCGAGATTCTGCAGACGCTTTCCGGGCGGCTGAACCTCGATATCAACCCCAGTTTCGAGCATGTCCTCTTCGTCGGTGAGAACCAAACGCGCACGCCCGCCTCCGACCAACTTTGGGTACCCTTCTTTAAACAGGGCATTGACCCGCTCGAAGGTTTCGCGAAACCGCTCGCGACAGGTTCGGTTGAGCTGCGCCAGAGTATTGCGAATCGCCCGAACTGAATCCTCGAGGTCCGCACGCTGCCCATCGAGGGTGTCATGTCGCTCTTTCACCTCCGTGTACTCAGCCACGGCGACCAGGTTGACCTCTCCGAGCTTGGCCAGCAGTCGTTTGGCCTCGGTTAGGCGCTCCACCCACGCCGCAACGAACTCCAAATCTTCAAGCATTGACGGCTTGATGCATAAATCATCGAGGGTGTCCTCCTCAGGGGTCGACACCCCAACCGGTGGACTGTCTTCAGCTTCTGCCACCTCCAATCGCGCCTCTTTGGGCACCTCTATTAGAATTTGGCCATTCCGTTCTAGGCGATCGAGCAGCCCCGTCACACTAATCTGATAACGCTCACCCAACTGGGTACGAATTTGTGCAATATCGGTCTTGATCTGCTCAAGCTCTCGCTCGAGTTCAATCCGCTCAGCCGTGGCCGCCTCTCGCGCATCCCGAAGACCCCGTACTGCGTCTTCGGAGGCCCGAAGCGCCTCGCGGGCTTGAGCTACTTGAACTTTAGATACCTCAATTTTCGTGCGCAGCGCAGCCTGAGCGGTGTTGATCTCGGTCAGATCATCGTTGAGCGTCAAATCATCGCTGGCCAAAGCACTCATCCGCTCCCGCGCCCTTTCGATATCTTGACCACAAGAAACAAGTTGCTTGGCAGCCCCCTCCTCGACCCGCTTGGCCGCAGCCACCATTTGAGCCAAGCCCCGCTGACGCTGCTCCACACCAGCAAGGTCGGTCTTGGCCACCACCGCAGACGCGCGACAATCTTTTGCACCTCGCTCCTCTTCCACCAAGGCCTGCTGATGGGTGTGAAGCGCCTCCTCGCAACGCATCTGATCCGCTTGTGCAGTTTCGATGGCGCCGGCCAAATCAAGCTGCTGAGTGTCCAACTGGTTCTTCATCGCAGCGATTCTGTCGCGTTCGCCAGTCAGGGAACTCAACTGAGAAGACCGCTCGGCCTCAGCTTTTTCTACCCGGCGACACTCTGCCGCAGCCTCACGCTGAGCCATCTGAGCTTCTGCAGAAGCCTGGCGTGTCGCATCGAACTCAAGCCTCGCCGCCTCTACGGCTGCCACGCCTTTTTCTTGGGCGAGCGCCAAAGTATCAACCTGTTTTGCAGCCTGAACCACCGCTGTGTCGAGTTTGGGCACCTCGGTTTCCAACTCACCGATCTCCCGGCGCCGCTGAAGGAGCATCGTGGCCTGAGTTTTGACGGGCCCGACCCGTATCTCTCCACGGGAGGTCACCACGATGGGAATTCCACCGGGACCCGACTCCACTATATATGCACCGCCCCCTTTTTGATGCAGCCTCAAGGCCGTCTCTAGGTCTGGTGCTGCAACACAATTACCCAACACCCGATTGAGCGCTGCAAGCGCTGTGTCACTGGACCCAACACAAGCAAGCGGCCCATCCAAGGGCGACTTGGCGCCCAACAGCAACATTTTGACCCGACCCTCAGAGGCCTCAGCCACTTTGAGCGCGGTCTCTGCGTCTGGAACCAGCACATATTCGAGTTCATCCCCGATGGCGGTGGCCACCAGCGGCTGGAGTTTCTCCGGCACATCGAGGTGGTCTGCCAAGGTGCCGAGCACACCATCAATGGTCAATGCCCGCTTGGCGTGCTCCTCTACTCCATCATGAGCAGCACTCAAAGCCTGAAGAGACTCCAGGCGACCACCAGCCAGCCCGGCCGCCCGCTCCGCAGCAGTCAGCGCAGCCTCAACCTCTCGGCGCTTTACCCGAGCATCACTGATCGCCGATCGGGCTTGATTAAGGACTGTTTCGGCACTGACCGCGACACCGTGAGTCCGCTCGAGGTCTTGCTGAGCACTCTCCTTATTGGCCAACGCAGCCGCGTACGACTCAGATTCATCGGCCATGGCATCTTTGATGACTTGGATCCTGAAGCCCAAGTCTGCCATACGGCTGTCGTTATCCGTCCGCCGAAGGACCGCCGCCTCTTTGGAAGCCCGGTCTCGGGCGAGGGAACGAATCAACTCGAGCACACCCGCTTTTCCCACCTCGATTTGAGCGCGACGGCGCCCCACCTGAGCATCCGCCCGCTCGGCAACGCCACCGGTCTCATCAACTCGGGCACGAAATTTAAGGGCCGACGCGGTCACCTCCTCAAACTCCACTTGAGCCGCCTGCCGACGTTCTCGTCCAGCCTTAAGGTCGGCCTCAGCAGTCACCCTGGCCACACCCAGGCGTTCGATACGCTCGCTGAGTTGTGCGGACTCTCGCCCTTGGTACATGCGAGCAGATTCACGCTCACGCCGGGTAGCCTCAAGCTCTCCCAAGCCATCTCGCAAGCCGCCTAAAACCTCCTCCATCACATCAACCGCGGCCCGCTTGGTATCTATTTCTTGGTCTTTTCGGTCTAATTCCCGCCGCTTTCCAGCCTCGGCAGCAACGGTCGTTCGCAGACTGTCAGCCACCACCCGCCGGTCTCCTGCCAAGCCTGAATAGCGAGCTAAACCCAAAAAGACTTCTCCTTGTTTGACCTCGGTCCGAAGCCGCCGGTAGCGGGTGGCCTTATTGACCTGACGCCGCAAAGAGCGGAGGCGACCATTGAGGTCATCCACCAAGTCGGTGGCCCGCTCGAGATTGCGATTCGTCCCCTCCAGGCGGAGCTCAGCCTCATGCTTTTTCGCCTTAAATCGAGAAATTCCTGCGGCCTCCTCGATCAAAGAACGCCGTTGCTCAGGCTTGGCCTTTACAATCTCGCCAATCCGACCTTGCTCAATGAAGGAATACAACCGGTTGGAGGCACCAGTGTCTCGGAAGATGTCCTGAATGTCTTTGAGTCGGCAACGCTGTTGGTTGATCAAATACTCACTGCCACCATCTCGAAACAGGCGGCGGGTGATTTGAATCTCCTCACACCGGGCGAACTCTCCTGCGAAGGGCTCAGCACCTGCTGCGAACGTGAGCGACACCTCGGCCAAGCCCATGGGCCTTCGGCTATCGGAGCCCGCAAAAATGATGTCCTCCATCGACCGGCCACGAAGACTCTTGGCAGACTGCTCACCCAAACACCATTTGACCGCATCGACCACATTGGATTTCCCGCAACCGTTCGGCCCCACAACGCCGCTCACACCGGTGCCGAAGTGAAAACTGGTTCGATTGGGAAATGACTTGAAGCCTTGAAGCTCAAGCTTGCGGATATGCATGGTGTGATTCAGGGATGTGGTTCAGGTTGCGCCTAAATTTGGAACCGGTGTGGCACCAACGAAACCTTCGATGGGATGAGGATCATAACACAAGGCCCATCGGGGCAGTCGGCCGCCACTTTCTAAGCGGTGGCCTTGTCAGGTGAGCAAGGTAATGAGCCCAAATAAACACGCCAAGGGAAACACCGCGGTCAAAAAACAGCCGGGTCGCTGTGCGCGGTCACTCACCATCAGCCTCTGCTCGATACTCAGCCAATAATTTTTGGTATTCCCGGTGCCCACCGCCAATCATCATTTCAAATTGAACGTCGGACACCTGAGCCACAATCCTGCCGGGAATCCCCATCACCTTGGAGCGGGGCGGAATGATCTTCCCAACTGGAATCAACGCACCCGCCCCAATAATAGAGCCGGCGCCAATCACGCAGTTGTCCAATAAAATGGCCCCCATGCCAATCAAGCAATCATCTTCGACTTTGCAGCCGTGTAAAACGACCCGGTGCCCAACAGTGCAACGGTCGCCGACAACCGTCGTGGAAAATCCGCCCGTGCTGTGCGCGATGGTGCCATCTTGAATTGAAGTCTCCTCGCCCACTTCGATGCGTCCTTGGTCGCCGCGAAGCACGCAGCCCGGCCACACATTCGCCCGCGCCTTAATCGTTACATCGCCGATGAGGATTGCATTTTCATGTACCCACGCAGACTCATCAACCACCGGGAGAACACCTTTGAATGCTTCTTTCATTGCAGCCTAATAATATAGGCTATGCAATAGGCCAACCCCAACAGGCGGATGGGCACCATGGACAAACCCTTAGACACCGGTACCGGCTACCTCTTGTGGCTGGCCTGCGTGATTGGTTTTTGTGGCATCCACCGCTTTTATGCACGAAAATGGGCCACCGGTGCAATCTGGCTGGTGACCGGTGGACTGTGCGGCGTTGGCCAAATCATCGACCTGTTTTTGATGGAGGGTTTAATCGCCGACGGGAACAGGAATCGCCGCAGGTAAATGCCTTAGCCGATCAGAACTCCCGCCACAGTCCCGGTCATAAAGGCCGCTAAGGAGCCACCGATCATCGCGCGGATCGACAAGTCTGCCAAATCGCCCATGCGCTCGGGTGCAATTCCACCGATACCGCCCAGTTGAATTCCGATACTCGCAAAGTTGGCAAAGCCACACAGCGCATAGCTAGCGATGATGGCGGACCGCTCAGACAAGACCGGCACCGGACTGTTCACCAGTTCGCCCAGATGGATGTAGGCAATAAATTCAGTGAGAACCATCTTTTCACCGAGCAAGCCACCCACAACGGTCGCCTCTGACCAGGGCACGCCCATCGCAAATGCTATCGGAGAAAACAATACGCCCAATATTCTGGACAAACTCAAGGGCTCACCCGTGATCATGATCCAGCTGATCATCCAGTCAAACATGGCGATCAGCCCCACAAAGGCGATCAACATTGCCGCCACGTTGATGGCCAACTTGACCCCCTCGGTCGCGCCCCTGGCCGCAGCCTCAAGCACATTTCGGTCTGGCTTTTTGAGAGAGACAGGCGTTTTACCCATCGTCACTGGCGTTCCATCCTCTGGAACCATCACCTTTGCGATGGCCAGTGATGCCGGTGCGGACATGATCGAGGCCGTCACAAGGTGCCCAGCTATGCCTGGAATATCCTGCAAAAAGCCGACGTAGGCCGCCATCACGCCGCCGGCTACCGTAGCGAAGCCACCTGTCATGACCGCGTTCAACTCAGACCGGGTCATCTTAGCGACAAAGGGCGCGATCAATAGCGGGGCTTCTGTTTGGCCCACAAAGATGTTCCCGGCAGCCGACAAGCTCTCGGCACCACTCGTTCCCATGGTCTTTTGCATTAAGCCTGCAATCACCGAAACCAAACGTTGCATGACCCCGATGTGGTACAGGATCGACATCAGGCTCGAAAAGAAAATGATGGTAGGCAGAATCCAGAAGGCGAAAGTCTTGACCGGCGGAGAAATTCGGCCGATGAAGGTGACCGGGGCGCCGTCAGCGCTGAGCACCTGATGCGCCTCAACAGACTGAAAAACAAAGTTCGCCCCCGCCTCTGAAAAGCTGAGCAGCTTCTTGACCCCTGTGTCGACGACCCCAAAGAAAAACCCTTGAAGCTCTGGCGACAACACGATGACGGCAAATATCAACTGAAGTCCAACGCCCCACAGCACTGGACGCCAACGAATGCCTCGGCGGTTGGTGGAAAGAAGCCAAGCGATGCCGATCATCACCCCCAGCCCGGTCAGGGACAAAGCGCGTTCAGCAAAACCAGTCGGTTCGGTCACAAATGTAGCAATCATGAGCCCATTCAACCACAGGCCTAGATTGGGCCCAACTGCAACAGCCAAGAAACGAGCAGCTATAGTTTGAAACGGTCGTGAAACAAAGCCGGTGTTGGCTACACCGAACAGTTGACGACCACCGATTCCGGGGGCACAACCCACACCGAATCGGCGCATACCTGTTTTTCGTGCGCTTGGAGACTCTAATGAAAACTCAATCACTCACACTTCTCGCTGCTCTCGCCCTGATGGCTTGCTCCTCCAGGTTCGAAGGCAAAGATCTCGAAGCACCGAGCCTGGGTGGCGGCGCTGACAGCGGCCTCACCACAGATGACGCAGACGCAGACGGCGGCCTTGCACCCGAAGATGCCGATGCGGACAATGATGGTGTGAGCATTGCCGATGGAGACTGTGACGACGAGAACGACGGGGTTTATCCACGTTTCGACGGGACACCTGGCGCCACAGATATTTGCGACGGCATCGACAATGATTGTGATGG
>DBIS01000293.1:9376-9584 GCA_002296975.1 Deltaproteobacteria bacterium UBA796
CATCGACAATGATTGTGATGGGATCATCGATGAAGGCTTCAGCAAGGAGACCTATTTCATCGATCAAGATGGCGACGGTTATGGCGATAAAGATGTAGAGGTCGAAACCTGTGAGGAGCTCGAGGGCTACGTCCAGGACGACACAGACTGCGATGATGACGACGAGAACACCAACCCTGGCGCCCCAGAGATTGTCGGCGACGGGATC
>DBIS01000401.1 GCA_002296975.1 Deltaproteobacteria bacterium UBA796
TTTATGCTCCCCGTGGCCACAGCACCCAACGCCATCGTGTTTGGCACCGGCATGGTCAACACACGGGTGATGGCCAAAGAAGGATTCGCGCTGAACTTTGCTGGTGCCATCATCATCACGGCGATGACCGCTTATATGCTTTAAACCAAAACACCCGGGAACACGATGACCGACGACGAACGCAGCAAAATCATCCAATTTGTAGAAGAGCGTGTGCCCTTCAACCGTTTTTTGGGCATAAAAGTGTGCTGGATGGGTGATGGAGAGGCAGAAATGACCATACCCTCCAAGCCCGAATTAACCGGCGACCCCTTCCGGCCAGCCGTCCATGGCGGGGTCATCTCCGCCCTCGCAGACATGGTTGGCGGGCTCGCTGTTTTCGCCACTGTGGGCAGCAGCCAAATCGCGTCCACCGTCGACCTGCGCGTGGATTACCTGCGACCTGGCGATGTCAACTTGGACATCTTCGCAAAAGCCAAAGTCATCCGCGCCGGAAACCGCGTGGCGGCCACCCAAACCGTCTTGTACCAAAGTGACTTCAACACCCCGATCGCCACTGCGAACGCGGTCTACAACCTGGTCAATCAGAACTGGAAAATCCATAAACCTGAGGATGCATAGTCTGGGTAGAGCCGCAGGAATACGGTCGCCCACTCCCGTGAGGCTGACTGGAGATACGCAAAGCCAAGGGCTCACCTTCTACGGTACACGCCACACCATCTTTGCCCGGCGCACACACCACAGCAGCCACCGAACGCAAGTCCTTCATCGCCCGAATATGCGCTTCGCCCACCTGCGACAATCGGCCGCACCACACCCGACCCCGAAAACGGTCAAGCCGGTATATCTCTCCCCGACTTAAACCATCAACAAGGGCCGTGACTTCATCCGGCTGCACCCGACCAAACTGCAAACCCATTGGCAACACCACCAAGGTCGCCGCAAAGCGATGGCCTCCCAGATGGGTCGTTTGCCAGCACTGCTCAGGACATGCTTCGGCGAGAGATTGGTACACTGGCATGCCCAAACGTGAGCAGCAACGGTCTCTAACCCCGTGGGTACACACCAAAAACAGAGGTCCGTCAACGATGGTGCTGCCCGCGCCTCCTGCAAATAACTCTGGAATATCCACAGTGAGCAGCGCAGCCAAATCGGGTAGGTCCAAGCGATAAATCACGCCCCCATCGGCCCCACAACGCACCGCCATCACCACGGGCCCTGACGACGATGTCCCTGGACGGCGAATCAACTGTAGACGCGCGGGACCAAAGCGTTCAAGCCCTGCTTTTATATGGGCGATAACCGCACCTTGAAGTGGCGAAGCATCCGCTGTGATGGGCGCCCACCCCTCGTCGACCTGAATCAACAGCCAGTGCTCGACCGAGGTCAGCGCGCTCGCAATATTCGGCTCGCCGAGGGCCACAGATTGCTCGCAACACGAAGTAGGCCCACTCATCGCCGCGTGCACCGGTGGCTACCCGCTGAACACATCAACTGAATCCGGTCGCCGTCACCGACCGACACCGTCCCCGCCATCCGGGGCGCTCCACCATCAAAAGTAGCCTGAATGGTGTAGGTGCCAGCAGGAATGACACCTGGGCCGAAGGTCCCTTTAGGCCCCATTAAACGAAGTCGAGACACCGCTCCAACCACCATCACCAACCCTTCTCCGGTCACCGGTGGGCTGGCCTCGGACTTCGGCGCTAGCGCCTTCGCAGCCTTTGCTGCTTTGGGCTTAGAAGATTGAGCTTGCTCGGTGCTGACCCCAGCCCGAACAGTCTTTGTCTTGGGCCTGGATGCTGCCGCTTTTGAGCTTTTCACCTTGGCGGGTGGTGGCCTTATTGCTGTGGGCGACGCCTTTGGAGCCGGGTGGGCGACCGGCGACACCGTGCCCCCCTCAGGCGCCCGCTGACTGGCCCCGCGCTGACTGGCCCACAAGCCGATCACCAAGGCCCCTCCACCCACAAAAACCACAAAAGCACTGACGATTGCAGCGACCGCACCAAGCAATCGCTGGCGGTACTGTTCTTTGGTATTTGGGGGAACTGCGGACATCGAAGCCAAACCATTGAGATGAGCATGCTATCCATTCGGCTGCCACCGTGCCGGGTCGGGCCCAAAGAATCAGCCCAATTGCCCCCGCCAAGCCGCCACCGCAAGCGCAACCCAAGCGACCAGCAAGGCGCTGCCACCGATGGGAGTGATCGCCCCCAACCAGCGTGTGTCGGTCAGCGCCATGGTCCACAAACTGCCCGTGAAGATGAGCATCCCAACGCTAAAGCCGTAGCCCGCCACCCGAAGACCACCGCTCTCAGGGCGGCTTGCGAGCACGCCAACCAGCAACAAAGCCACCGCATGAACCAAGAGGTAACGGGTACCCGTCTCGAAATTTGCCAACATTTGTGGGCTCACCCGGGCCTTGATCGCATGGGCGCCAAAAGCCCCGCCGGCCACCCCAAAAAACCCAGCAACGCTGCCTATCAACAGCCAATATCGTGCCATGACACCCTCCGACCCACCCAAAACCGACACAAATGCGATGATGGGCGCGTGAACCGCCTTTTACCATGGCTGCTTCTGTTCCTCATCCCAGCGGCCATGTTTCCAAGCATCTTTTTGGAAGGATGGGTGGTGAGCGCAGATGATCACCTGAGCGTACATCACGGTTTTCAAACCGAGGCTGGGGGGCATGTTCGCCACCCACACTTGTCAGACCCAGCCCTTCAGTTCAAGGCGCTACGCCAAGTGGTGACCGCCTCAATCGCCGCAGGTGAAGTGCCCTTGTGGAACCCCACCATCTACGCGGGGGCCCCGCTGCTCGGAGACGCCCAGACCATGGTGGGCTCTCCCCTGACTTGGTTTTACCTTGTCCTCGACGACGATTTAGCAGCCAACGCTGGGGTCCTATTTTTACTGTGGGTGGTCGGTCTGGGTGCGGCATTGCTCGCTCGCCAACTTGGGGCCAACCGATGGGCGAGTGCCGTGGCGGGCGCCGGTGCCATGACCGCACCTTTTATCTCTGTTTGGTTGCTGCATCCCCACGCGGCCACTGCCGTTTGGCTGCCGTGGATCTTGCTGGCCGTAGAAAAGCGCTCACCTTTTGCCACCGCGGCCGCGACTGCCATGATCGCCATGGGCGGGCACCCTCAAACCGCTGTACATTTGGCCTTGATAACCATCGCTTGGTGCTGCCTTCGAGCGCGGTGGTGGCGCGGCCTGTATTGGGTTGGCGCAGGATTGGCGGTGTCCGGACCCATCTGGTTGCCCTTTGTGGAAGAAGTCCTGCGCTCGGCCACCGTGCTCAGCCATGGCGGCAACACCTTGGCTCCAGTTCAACTTCTGGACCTTCTATGGCCAGGTTGGCATGGTCACCCAGCCACTGAGACATGGGTGAGCCGCCAAACCAGTTGGGCGGATGGCCGAATACATCCGGGTTTGGCCGTGGCAGGGCTCGCAATCTGGGCCACACGCCGACCGCTTGGGCGGCACATCGCGCTCATTTGGCTGGCGGCCGTTATCGCCTCAGTGACCGGCCTTCCAGGGCCGATCAATCACGCCAGATTGGCAGCCATCGCCGCAGGGTTGCTCCCAATCGCGGCCGCGCTGAAGCTTTCACCAAAGGCTTCGCCATGGATGTTCGGCCTGGTCGTCGTGACCGGCCTGTGGGCGAACCAGCACAATCAGTCCACCATCCCGCCCGAAGATCACAGCCCAAGCCCTGCGCCATGGACTTCTGTACTGCAAAAAACAGTCACCGACGGACGGGTAGTCGGCATTGGATGGGCATTGCAGCCAAACACCGGTGCATTGGTCGGGCTGTCAGACCTCCGCGGCTATGATCTTCCTGTTTCCGTCGACACCGAGCGCCTTCAAATTGCCCTCAACCCCGAGCCAGTCCGCCCATGGTTTCGAATCGACACCCGACCGAGTGAAAACCTTCTTCGCTTTGCCGCGGTCAGAGCCGTCCTCACACCTCAGCCAAATACCGGCGACATCCCACTTGGACCTGCGCCATTGTCAGCAGACCTCGTTCAAAATTCGGGAGCAAGAGCATGGAAAAGTACCGGTGCCACGGCCGTGTCCACACCAAACCAGGCCGTCGCCATCCTTAAAAATGACCCTGAGGCTGCCAGTCACCCGCCGGTAGAGGGCCTGAATTTTCAACTGCCGACCACAGGTACGGTCAGCCAAGCAGACACAGTCATCCTAAACTATCGCACAGCCAGCTTCTGGGTAAGGGGTGAGACCCCCGGCATTGCCGTCATCGCTGACGCCTGGCACCCTGGCTGGACGGTCAAAATCGATGGCCACCCCGCCAAACCCTTGAGGGTGGGCGGGGTATTTCGCGGGGTGGAGGTCACCGGTGGCGACCACTGGGTGGCGTGGACATTTAGCCCGTGGGGTTGGCGATGGGGCTGGGCCTTATTTTTTTTGGGATTTCTCGCCCTGTCAGGTCCGGCTTTGGTTCGGAAAATCAAAGGCTATTTATTGAATTAACAAAAATCAAATGTTAGAATAAAGCAGTTCCTATGAATATACTTCCGCTTTTGTGCTTGGCAGCCAGCTCAGTTTTGCATTCCGCCCACGCGAACAGATCAAGCCTGGATCCCCCTGCTGTTCAAGAGGTAATTCCCTTGGCGCCGAGCCCCGCACCCATCTCACCCCAGCCCGTTGCTAACCAACCCCCCAACACCGTTCGCCCCGCCGCTCCGAGCTTCAACCAGCGATACCGGCGAGAACTATTGGCCCTGATTGGGTTGCTGGCGCTGTTGTTGGTCACCCGCCTTTTTACGCCGCCGGAAAAAGGCAAAAGTCGTCTAACTAAGCGCCACTCACCCCTAAACGCCGACGAGTTTGCCCGGGTCATTTTTTCCATTGTACGCGGTGAAAACGTACCGGAGTACCGAGGCCTTTACATTTCGGGGCCTGAGGCCGTTGCCGTGATGGGGGAATCGACAGCGCGGTCATACCTAAAAACCAGAAGCCCGGAAATTTTTGAGATGGCTTTCGATGAACTCTTTGATCGGGTTCCGGCCAATGCTCGCTTTGAACGGGGCCACATCAACGATGAGAATGCAGTGGCCTTGTGGGTGGTGGACCCACAGCACAATCGCCACCGAATCCCGATCGGCCACATTGCACGGGTGGGCGCGATTGTGCGCTTGGTGAGCCCAATCGTGGGAGATAATGCCAAGCCACATCTAGAATATATTGGCGAACCTAACACCGACTCCTGACCCCGATATGGACCATTTTCGGCAAAATGTTTGTCTGAACCGCACATCAACCCTCGACACCCTCGCGCGCACAGGTGTAGATCGGGAGTTCAAGAGGTAAAATTTTATGGCGTATTTGATGTTTGTAGTCGGCCTTGTTTATAGCGTAGTCTGGGCCATAGGTCTCAAATTTGCAGCGACCTCAGACGGTCCAAAGAACACCGTCATCCCCGCATTGGGCTTGTTGGCCTTCATCGGACTCTCGGGCATGTCAGCGATGGCCGCCAAAGAGGCCATGAACAACCCCGAAGCCATCAACCCAGGCGCATACCTAAGCTTGAACTACAACAACACCGTCGACGAAGTGGTCAGCAAGCTTGGTCCAGCGGTCGTCGACCCTGACCGCAGCACCTACAATCTCACGGCCCGAGGCTTGGTGGTTCCAGGCGATATCGGCGCCCGACTTCCTTCTGGCGCCAATGACGCAGACGCGATCAACGCCAAGTTGATGCTCTCTGTCATCGGTGAGCCCGGCCGTCGCAACCAACGGAATACCCTGGGTGCCAAGGCTGCCAACGAAGGGAATGGCCTCTCAGGCCTGCAGATCGTTCTCAAAGAAAACGGCAATGAAGTGACCTTCACCGAAGGCGAAGAGTGGACCTACGAGAAGGGTGACACCGCCGAGACCGTCGCCCAAAAAATCGGCGAGGCCATCGACGCACACCCCTCTTGGACCGCCGAAGGCAGCACAGAGTTGGCCCCAACCAAGGTCATCATCGAGTCCGAGCTTGAAGACAATATGGGCGTCGCTGGAAACACCCAAGAAGGTTGGGTCGCGACCGGCAGGAACACCAGCATCAAGGTCGGCATCTCCGACACCGGATCCACCCAACGCTTCCGCGGCGGCATGGACTCCGTGTCCCTCAAGTTCTGGATCGAAGAAGAGGCCGTATTGGATGGGAACTTCTCCATGACCGACCGATTGGTCATGATCGGCTTTATCGGCGACAAGGCCAAGAATGTGCGCCAAGCCGGCATTAGCCTGACCGTCGAGCAAATCACCGCCGTCGAGGATAGCTTCGCCGCAGATCGCCTCGCCGAAGAAGACGCCATCAAGGCCGCACGGGCCGAAGCCCGCGAGAAGGCCAAGGCCGAAGCCGCAGCCCTTGAGGCCGCCAAATAGGAATCAGCGCTTCGACTTAAGCGCAGTCAACAGCTCATCGTATAAGTAGATGTTGGCCTTGATCGCCTTTTTGAAGATGCCCAGGTGCATGGACTCATTCGGTCCGTGCGCTGTCGTCTCTGGGTCCATCACCCCATTCAGAATCAATGGAAGGTTCCCAAACCGCCGCCCAAACAGGGCGACAAAGGGAATCGAACCGCCCACGCCCACCCGAGCCAGCGGCGCCCCCCACGCTTTTTGATAGGCCCGATCTGCAGCCTCAAACGCTGGCCCCTTCGGCGTGTACAGCCACCCTTCACCAGCCCAACCGTCTGCACCGAGCTCGACCTTGATCCCACCCGGCGGATCGGCGAGCAACACTTGCTTGAGCAGCACCAACATCTCCGCTGAACTTTGTCCCGGCGCCAATCGTATCGACAAGACTGCGCTCGCTTTTTGACGAAGCGCGTTCTTTTTCAAGGCCGGAGTTGGCAATGTGGTGGCCACCACCGTGATGCTCGGCTGGCGCCACATCCACTCCACAGGCGGGATGCCACGATCTGGCAAGGCCGCGACACCCTCAATGATATGCGCTCCATTTTCGATCACATCCACCGTGATCGGCGAGTCCCAGGCCGACTGTCGCCAAGCCTCATCGACGTCCACCCGGCCGACTTTCATGCGGCCATCCTCGTCCGTCAATCGGTCGATCAGCTTGATTAGAGCGATCGAGACATCGGGCACCATGCCGCCCCACAACCCGGAGTGCACATCAGCGTCGAGGGCACTCACGGTCAACTCCACCTCGAGCAAACCCCGCAACGAAACGGTAAGGCCGGGAATGTCAACCGACGGGTTTTCACAATCGGTGAGCACCATGACATCGGCGGAAAACTGAGCGGGGTAGGCGTCCATATACCGTTCGAGATTTGGAGAACCTATCTCCTCCTCACCCTCGATCACCAGCTTGATATTGACCGGCAAGGTACCCGAGACCGACAACCAAGCCTCGATCGCAGCGATGTGGCTCATCCACCCGCCCATATCGTCGGCGGCACCCCGAGCATATAGCCGCTCACCGACCTGCGTGGCCTTGTGGGGCGGTGTGTGCCAAATCTCCCCAGCAACCGGCTGCAGGTCCAAGTGACCGTAGATCAACACCGTGGGCGCATCCGGCCCAGCATTCATCCACTCACCTGTCACGATCGGCAAAGTGCCTTCCAATTCCCGCACCTCACAAGCGCTCATCCCAAGCGCCTGAAGGTCTGTGCATATCTTAGCTGCAAGCAAGCGAACGTCCCCCGCGTGGGCCGGATCGCAGGAGATGGCTGGAATCTCCAGATACGCACACAACTGAGCAAGCGTGTGCTCAAAGTTCCGAGTGGCATGGTTGACAACTGCATCAATTTGGTCATGAGACATGGAGAACTCCTATGGGTTTATGGCTAACACCCACACTGGGCGTGGGTATCTCAGCGGCCACCTGCCTAGCGGGTTAGACGCGCGTGCATGGATATCGCTGTACGAGCAACTGGCCTGGGACGGCGCTTTGGACGACACTGGGCTGTGGCGCGGGTGGACCTTGAGGTTGCCGCCCATGAGCGACTGCTGATCATCGGCCCCAATGGCTGCGGCAAAACCACGCTGCTCAATGTGCTCTCCACCCTTTTGCGACCCTCAGCGGGCTCGGTCAGCTACCCCGGCTTGGCCAAAAATCCCCGTAAAGACATCGGCCTCATGGGCCACGATATCGGTATTTACGAAGACCTCTCCGCTGCCGACAACCTGAGGGTGTTCGCCAGAATGAGCGACATCGATCCAGCGCCAATCCGGGCGCTGCTCGCCACTGTTGGCCTTGAAGCCGGCGACCAGGCGGTGGCCAAATATTCCGCCGGGATGCGGCGGCGACTCGCCCTGGCGGCCCTGCTTCAAGCCCAACCAGCCTTGGCCCTACTCGACGAGCCCTTCGCCCAGATGGACCCCGGCGGTATCGCTGGCGTCTCCAAAGCGATCAAGGCCCTGCCTGGTGCGGTCATTATCGCCAGCCACCAAGTACAACATGCAGCCCCCTTGGCCACCCGGGCCATTTTAATGGATTGCGGGCAAATCCGTTGGACCGGGCGCGCAGACCAAGCCGAGGCCGCATGGCGCGCACTTCACCACGAGCGAGGTGAACTGTGAAGACCCTCCTAAATGTTCTACACAAAGACATGCTCATCGAGTGGGCCGCCCGCTCACGCACCGTCGCCTTGTTGAGCTTCGCTTACACCATCTTGTTGCTTTTTGCCTTCGCCATCGGGCCAGATGCAGGGGCACTTCGCCTACATGCGGGTGCGTATATGTGGCTTGGCTTGCTGCTCACCTCAACCTTGCTGCTCGAACGGTCCATGCGCATCGAGGTCGAGGCCGGGGCCTTATCCAAACTCCTGCTGATCCCCATCGATCCCGCCGGTTTATTTTATGGAAAAGCCATCGCCAACACCTTGCAGCTTCTGCTCGTCGGCGCCTTTAGCGTGCCCTTAATATTCGTGATCTGCGATGCGACCTTGACTGAAAACATCGGATGGCTGGGCCTTACGCTTATCTTGGGCTCTGCAGGCTTGGCTGCACCGGGCACCCTTTACGCGGCCATGACGGCCCGTTTAAGCGGCTCACAGTTGCTCTTGCCCTTGATGCTCTTCCCCTTGGTGGTGCCAGTCATCGTCGCTGCCGTTAAAGCGACATCCCTCGTGATGCTGGGCGATCCCATGGACCAAATCGGCGCATGGCTCACCTTGTTGGCTTGCTTCAATCTCATCTATTGGAGCTTGTGCGGAATCCTTTTTGGACGGGTGATAGAAGCATGAAAAATCGTTGGGAAATCGCAATCGGAATCTTGGGCTTTCTGATGCTCGCTGTGGCCCATTATATCGGCCTTTTCGTCTCGCCAGCTGAAGCGATGATGGGCGATGTCGGCCGAATTCTATACGCACACGTGCCCACAGCCTGGGTGGGGTTGCTCACCTATCTCGTGGCCTTCATCGCAGCCATCGGCGCCCTGCTCAGCGGCAAGGCCGCCTGGGACGCCCTGGTCGAAGCCTCGGTCGAGGTTGGCTTGTTGCTCAACGCCGTCTTGCTCATTCAGGGCAGCTTGTGGGCCAAACCCACCTGGGGCGTGTTTTGGACCTGGGACCCTCGCCTGACCACCACTGCGATTATGGTCGTGGCTTTTGGGGTGGTGTTGGCCTTGCGCCGTCAGATCGACGACCCACAACGGCGGCTCACCATCTCATCGGTGGCGACAATCGTGGCCTTTGTCAACGTGCCCATCGTGTACATGAGCGTCAAATGGTGGCGCACCTTGCACCAAAATTTCTCGAGCCCCGAGACTGTCGACCCAATGATGGTCATCCCATTACGACTCGCCGCCTTCGGGATGCTGTTCATCTCGACCGCCTTTGTCGTTCGACGGTGGCGCATCGCCATGGCGGGTTTACGGGTCGATTTTGAGGCCCCCGACCTCCCCGCAGCACCCACACCACTCAAGGTTGAGGACTGATATGACTGGAATGATTCAAGGTGGGATGGAGTTTGTATGGGCGGTCTATGGGATCACCTGGTTCGCCCTGGTGGCCTACGGCTTTAGCCTTCATAAACGCAGTGTGTCCTGATGAGTAATTCAACAAGTAAAAATCGCCGATTGGCTTTGGTGGGCGCTTTGGCGGTCGCAGGCGCGGCTTTGGCCTTCATTTCATTTGGAAATATTGGTGAAAACCTGGTGTATTACTGGGACCCAGGTCAACTTATCGCAGCCGGCGACAAGTCCATCGGCGCCACCATTCGCTTGGGTGGGGTAGTCAAAAAAGACACCATCGACTGGGATCCTGACCGATCTGAACTGGCCTTTACCGTTTCAGATGGTGTGGCTGAGGTGAACGTCCACTGTACCGGCGCTCCGCCTCAGATGTTCCGTGAGGGCATCGGCGTGGTGGTTGAAGGCACCATGACCAAAGCCGGCATTTTCGAGTCCAGCCGGTTGATGGTCAAGCACTCCAATGAATACAAAGCCCCTGAAGAAGGTACGAGCGTTGAGGAACTCTACAAAACCGTGGAAGCATTATGACCCCTGAATTGGGCCGCGCTGCTGTCTTGATCGCTTTGGCCGCCTGTAGCATTGGCGCCGTCACCGGTATCTGGGCGGGCATCACGGCCCGTGTAGACGCCGCACGTTGGACCCGGTGGATGGCTGGCTTGTTCGCCTTCGCCATGGTCGCTGCAGTGGGTTTGATGGAGTTTGCGCTCATCACCCACGACTATTCCGTCAAATATGTGGCCGAAGTGGGCAGCAATGAGACGCCATTGGCCTTCACCATCGTCTCGTTGTGGTCATCACTCGATGGGTCCATCTTGCTTTGGGCCTTAATCCTCGCGATTTGGGCTGGGGTGTTCGCTTGGCGATTAAGAGACAACCATCCAGAACATGCCCCCTTCGCCTTGGGCACCATTTTGGCCGTCGGGGTCTTTTTCACCTTTTTGGTCAGCGGCATCGCCAACCCATTCGACCGTATTCCTGAGCCACTGAGCAACGGCCCCGGCCCGAACCCGCTGCTACAAAATCACATCTTGATGATCATTCATCCGCCCACTTTGTACCTGGGCTACGTCGGCATGACCGTTCCCTTTTCCATGGGCTGCGCCGCATTAATGAACGGCAGCATGCCCACAGGATGGGCCCGAACCATGCGCCGTTGGATGTTGGTGCCCTGGACTTGTCTGACCGTGGGCATCATCTTGGGCGGATGGTGGAGCTACGAAGTGCTCGGCTGGGGTGGATATTGGGCATGGGACCCGGTCGAAAATGCCAGCTTTATGCCCTGGCTCACCGCGACCGCCTTCATTCACTCATCGATGATGATGGAACGAAAAGAGCACCTCAAAGGCTGGACAATTTCTCTGGTCATGGCCAGTTTTCTGCTGACTTTACTGGGCACATTTATGACCCGGAGTGGGGTATTCAACTCGGTCCATAGCTTCACCCAGTCTCCGATTGGGCCTGTTTTTCTTGGCTTTTTAGCCCTGTGTTTGGTCTTCTGCGTGCTGCTATTGGCCGCACGCGTTGACACCCTCTCACCGCCCATCTCAAAGCTCGAAGGGCCCTGGTCCAGAGACTTTGCATTTTTGGGCAACAACCTGCTCTTCGCCGCCTTCACGTTCACGGTCTTGCTGGGCACGGTCTACCCCTTGCTCAACGAGGTGATGACCGATGTGCAGATTTCGGTTGGGGAGCCATACTTCAACCGGATGAGCGTCCCGATTTGCATGGGCATATTGTTCTTGATGGGCGTGGGGCCGGCGCTGCCATGGGGCCGTGCAGAGCCGGGGGAAGTCATGCGACAACTCTCGATGCCCACCATCGTCTCCGTGGTGATCGCTGCTGGGTGTGTGGCCATGGGCTTGCGAGAGCCAATCGCCATCCTGACTTTTGCTTTGTCTGGTTTTGCCGGGATGGTGACACTCAAGGAGTTGACCGAGCCTGGGCGCCAGCGTGCGGCCAAACTCGGCGAACCCCTACCCAAAGCCCTGCTCAACACTTGGCGCACTGGCCATCGCCGAGCCGGCGGCTATGTGGTGCACTTGGGGGTCGTCTTTATCGCCGTCGCTATTGCGGCATCGAGCGTATACCGCTCCGAGACTGAGATGACGATTCGTGAAGGTAAGGCCAAGTCCTTTTTGGGCTATGACATCACCTACACCGGCACAGAGCGTGTCGACGAGCCCCATCGCTGGTCTCGGGTGGCGCACTTTCAAGTCTCCAAAGATGGCGAACACATTGGTGACGCCTCACCAAGACTCAACCATTATAAAAAGATGGGCCAGGCCATCGGTACCCCAACCGTTATCTCACGACTCGATGAAGACCTTTACCTGTCCTTGGTCCAAGTGGACACCGAAGGTAAAATGGCCAGCCTGAGCGTGGTGGTAGAACCTTTGGTTTGGTGGCTTTGGTTTGGTGGGGGCGTGATGCTGCTGGGCTCGGTCATCTCGGGATGGCCAGCGGCCCGTCGCAAAGAAGAAGAAGACGCCGCGTGAACTGGCGAGTATTAAGCATTGGAGCAGTGGTCACACTGCCTTTGGTGGCATTGTTGGCTTCTGGTTTTGGCAGAGACCCAAAGCTGCGTTCCAATGCGTTGGAGGGCAGACAAGCCCCAGCATTTTCGCTGAAAACATTGAGTGGCGAGCCCTTCTCTTTGGCCTCCGTCAAAGGCAAACCGGTGGTGCTCAATTTTTGGTCCACCTGGTGCCAGCCCTGCAAGATCGAGCACCCTGTTTTAATGGGGGCTGCCGAGTCTTATGGCCCTGCCGGGGTGCAATTTGTCGCTGTTTTGTACCAAGATGAACCCGCAAAGGCCCAGGCATTTTTAAACCGATCGGGGGCACATTGGCCCACATTGGCAGACCCCGGCGGCCGCACCGCCATCGCCTATGGGGTGGCCGGGGTACCAGAGACCTTCTTTATCGACAAAGATGGACGCATCGTACGAAAGGTGTCGGGCCCGGTCAGTCAGGCGATAATGGTCACCACTTTGGAGCAAATGCTGTGATACGCGCTGCGGTTTTTACTTTGTTTCTCGGGATGAATGGCCTGGGTTTTTCAGCCCACGGCGCGGCGGACAATATCGTCGAGGAGTTGGCAAACGCACAGCTTCCCGACCCACCTTTGGAGCCACCACCATCAACGGCCATCGCAACAGCCCGTACAGCCCGTCTGCAAAAAGCACTGCGCTGCCCGGTCTGCCAAGGGCTTAGCGTCGCCGACTCGCCCTCTACCGCGGCCCGTGCCATGGGTGACCGCATCGCAGAGCTGGTGCAATCTGGCTACACCGAAGCCCAAATCACCGAATATTTTGTCGACCGTTATGGCGCGTGGGTAGAGCTCGAGCCGCCCACCGAAGACCACGGCGCCTTGTTTTATTCCCCAGTCATCGCACTGGCGCTTGGCATCATTTTTATCGTTGGCACCCACCGCCGGCGACAAAAGGGAGAGGCCGAGGCCGAGGCCGATGAGGCGCAGCCAAACGAACCAGCCAATGATGACCTTCACCCTTGGCGAGCACGAATCTTGGCCGAGTTGGAGAGACGATGAACTGGGATATTTGGGGAGCGCCCATCGGGGTGCTGTGTGCAGGAGTGGTCGCTGGGCTGGTCTTAATTATGCGCTCCAAAGGTGCGATTAAAAAAGACCCCACCGCTGAGGCCTTTGCAAAAAAAGACTCTCTGGTCGACCAACTTCGCGCACTGAAGGCAGACCAAGGCAAGCTTCCGTCAGCGGCCTTTGAACGGCGGTGGACAATATTGCTGGACCAGGCGGCCCTCGCTTTACGCCAGGCAGAAGGCATGGCCTCCCACGCCACCGATGATACCGACCGCGCCATCGACCCTGATGCCACCCAACCGCTTTCCGTCAACAAAGCTGGTCGGCGATGGATGTGGGCGATCATCGTTGTGGCTTTCTTTTCAGGACTCGGTGCCGTGCTCAAAACCGCAACATCCACCCGCGGCCAGGGGGCAACCATGACCGGTGGTGCCATCGTGGCGGGCAAAGCGATGTCTGAGCAAGTCGCCGCCCTCGAGGCCACCGCCCAGGCCGAACCCGCCAACATCACCCCCATCAATCAACTTGCGCACTTGGCGATTCAATCCGGTGATTTAGGCCGAGCAATGAAGTGGATGGATGCGGCGAGAGCACTGCAGCCAGACCACCCAGAGGTGCGCACTCACCTGGCGATATTACAAGTGTCTGTAGGTATGGTTGAACGCGGAAAACTCCAGATTGAAGCTGCACTTTCTGCTGATCCATTGTTTTCAGAAGCCCTGCTATGGAAGGGGCTCATCGCCCTCGAGGCCAAAGATCGCGAGACCGCGGTTTCTGCCCTCGAGGCCGCCTTGGAGAATGCCGGAGACCGAAGCGCTAGGTTGATGGCCACCCAAGCATTGGCCGAAGCGCGCAAACCGCCACCGGTGGTAGCGTTGCGGGGAAGCTTAAGCCTGAAGGCGGGTACGACCGGCTCAGAGTCTGGCGTGCTGTTCATTATGGTTCGCAACAGCGCCGAGGCTCAAGGGCCCCCGACTGCAGCGGTGAGATTAGACCCCAGGGGCATCCCTGGCAGCTTCGTCATCACCGACCGAGACATCATGATGGGCGGACCGTGGCCAGAGCAAGTCTGGGTCGAGGCCCGCCTGGACGCAGACGGAGACCCCTCAACAAAGAGTCCATCCGACCTCAAGTCGGAACGCCTGGGGCCTTTTTCGGCTGGTACAGAAAATATTGAACTGGTATTGGCTTCAAGCGCGACAAACCCTGTGGAGCCCGGATCAAATGCCCTTGAGAAAGTCAGCGGTGTCATCAGCTTTAAGGCAGGAATTACCCCGCCAACCCAAGGGAATATTTTTGTGATCGTCCGGCGTACACCCACCCCACAAGGCCCCCCGGTAGCCGCCCTGAAGCTCAGCCCAGACAGCCGAAGCTTTTCGGTATCGGAGGACGACATCATGATGGGTGGACCATGGCCAAAGCAGGTCTGGGTTCAGGTCCGCTCAGATGCAGACGGCAATGCGATGACCAAAGGTGCCGATGACTTTTCCAGTGCAGTGGTCGGCCCTATAAGCGCGGGCACCACAGATATCACCTTGGTCTTATCGACCAACGACTGAGCCCTATATCGAAGCGACAAAGGCCAACAACTCAGCCAAGGTGAAGGGTTTTGTGAGCCGCGGGAGTTTGATTGGCGCAGCATCTTCGCTTTCGCCACCCGGTGCATAGCCGCTGAGCAAGGCGATAGGGGTGCTCATCTCAGCCTTCACCATTTTTTCAGCCAGCTCGAAGCCACTCATCGATGGCATCACGACATCCGAGAGCACCAAGAGATACACCTTGTCTGAATTCAGGAGATCCAAAGCGTCGGCCCCAGAGACCGCCTCATCGGTTTGATACCCTCCCAACTGCAGCATCTCACACACCGTATCGCGCACATCTGGGTCGTCCTCAACCACCAAAATACACCCGCCGCTATTGATTTTTACCGGTGGTCGTTCAGGAACGTTGAGCGGCGGCATTTTGGCTGGAATATGAACTTCGA
>DBIS01000261.1 GCA_002296975.1 Deltaproteobacteria bacterium UBA796
TCAGGAAAGCGTTGAAAAGGGCGTTGTCTGTGCCTTTTGGGGCGCCATTTTTGGCAGCCAATCGGCAAAGTCGCTTGGTAAACGTGGACGTGGCCATGCTGCCTCCTCTGGTCGCGGATTAAGAGGCTTGCGAACGCCACAACTTTAGCGCAACGTATCGGCCGTGTCGTGGTCTATTTGTCCCTAAGTTTCGGATTCGGTAAATCCTGCGTTTCATGAGGGTAAATGGCCCGCGCTTTTCCATTATTCAGCTCGAGTGCTGTGTAGTGATTTCCGGCATAGGCGCTGATTCCGGTGTCGATTGCGATCAAAGCACCATCACACCGACTTGCGATGCGCCCAGAGTGTTGGGTGGTGTGGCCGACGACCATTCGGGTCATGTTTAAGCTGTTGAGTGCCATGGCCAAGGCCGGGCAAGCGGTGTCGTCGGGGGCGAGCACATAGTCTCGGTGCCACATTGGGCCCTGGACGTCGAAAAGTGCTGACATCGATGATTGGCCGAGGTGTTTGGCTTGGACCAAGCTGAGGGCTTGTTGGCCCAAGCTGGCGATTTGAGGGCTCACCCCGCCGTGGACAAAGACAGTGTTGTCGAAAAACACGACCAAGTGGCTGCTGTGAATCCATTGCCCCATGACGCCTTGGGGTCGCAAATCTCGCATCCGGGTTTCTGGGGCATCATATTGGCCCAGATCGGCCGGTGTTACGCCCCGCCAGTCGCCGACCAGATTCATGACTTCGTGGTTGCCAACCACCCCCAAGATGTCGCCCCCCGCCAGCCTCGCTTCGGATTGAAGGCGGCTCAAAAGGACGATGACATCCCGGCTGGAGGGGCCTTTGTCGGTCACATCTCCGGTTTGGATGAGCACATCTGTTCCGCCCACCCAGCGCCCTTTATCGTCGATCAACTCGGCCATTTTGAGCACCACTTTGGTGGCGGCCTCATCCGCGTGGAGATCACCAATGGCGACCACCCTCGGCGAGGCCCAAGCCGAAGTAAGAAGCGCGAAGAAAGTAAGCATGAGTGTTCCGCTTGGGTATATTGCGTGGGTGCAATTTCGAAGGAGATGCTGTGAGCGATAACTCCACTTGTGAATCTTTGGCTTTGGCTGGCGTCAATTATGCGATGGAACGTGGCTTGTTTGGGGTAGAGGTGCACATCGAGGGCAGCTTGACCCGCGTGGTGACCTGGGATGTGGCTTCGTTGATGAGCGCGGTGAGCCTGCCCGACCGTAAGCGAATGCTCGCTAGCGTAAGGGTTTATGCTGCAGATGGGCGTTGCGGCATGGCCAGTGGAAAGGCCAAGAATGCCGCAGGCGTGTGTGCCTTGATCGACACAGCTGGGGCGTCATTGGGTGCTGCTGACCCCTACGCTGGGCCAGCAGATTGTTACGTTCAAAGTGATGCTGGGTTGGGGCTGATGGATCGCCGCTACCCGAGCATTGATGAAGAAACCCGAGAGGCAGCTGTAAACGAGAATATCCGCGCTGTCGCAGCCGTGCCTGGAGCGACGGCCTTGGCTTTTCGGTACACGGAGTTGTTGCGAACCCGGGCGATGGCGGCCTCAAATGGCAATGCCCGCACTGAGGAAGGCACGTTTTATACGTTGTTCGGAAAAGTACAGGGTGAAGATGGTCAGCACACCGTGGAACAAACCGTGAAATCGCGGGTGTTTGCGGATGTGGGGAGCTTGCCGATGGGCGCCGATTTGGCCGCTCAGCTCTGCCGGTATCAAAACCCAGCGCCTTTGCCCGAGGGCGAACACAGCATTTTCTTTTCCCCGCGTGTCGCAGCCAAGATCATGACTGCTGTTGTGCCCGCTTTTGAGCGGGATCGTGTGGATGCGGGCAAGAGCTTTTTGACAGAGGGACGAATGGTGGCCTCGGAAAAGCTCCATATGATTGACGATGGCCTGTTGGGCGGGGGTTTTGAGAGCCGTGCTTTTGATGTGCGCGGTGTGCCTTCCTTAGATTTACCCTTGATTCGAGAGGGCACGGTGGGGGCCTTGTACCAGGGTGTCGAACTCGCGCGGGAGTTGGGTGGGCGCTCATGTGGCCACGAGGGCCCGGATGGGTGTTGGTACGGTAATCTCATCTTGCGTCCGGGTACCCGGAGCCGGAATATGATCGCACCCGATTTGGGGCGCTATTTGTGCCTCGATGAACTGTGTGTGAGCGGCAAACGGTGGTTTGATATTCAAAGCGGAAAGCTCCGTTTAAATGGGCACTTCTTTAGCGCCCGTCACGGCGAGGAGCCGGTTTATGTGGGGGTTCACACCATCACCACAAGCTTTGTTGAGCTGTGGTCGGGCATCTCTGAAATCGCGAATGATCAGCGTCGCTTTGGGGCTGTGGATGTGAGCAGTTGGGTGGTTGATGGTCTGCGATTGGGGTGAGGAGCGGCCCTAAAAAGGACGGTCGGCCATCAGCGCGATAGGCCAGTCCCATGTCTGAAGCCAAAATACGACGAGATATGATCCGGATCGCGCGGTTGTGCTACGAGCGGCACCTGTTGGTGGCCTTAGATGGCAACCTCTCTGTACGTCTCGACGATGACCGCATTCTCGCGACCAAGGCGGGTTGTCATAAGGGCATGCTCACTGACGCCGACTTGGTCGTGATCGATCGCCGTGGCAATAAACTGAGCGGCGAGGGCGACCCCACCTCAGAGATGGCCATGCATATGGCCTGCTATGACGCCAGGCCTGATGTGCGTGCGGTCGTTCATGCGCATCCGCCGATCTCGGTGGCGTTTACCATCGCGGGTGTATCGATGGCCCGGTGCGTGCTGCCGGAGGTGGTGCTCACTTTGGGGGTGGTGCCCACCTTGGATTACCGCACGACGGGCACTGCAGATTTGGCGGCGCTGGTGGGCGAGCACATTCACCATCACGACGCTGTGTTGATGGACCGCCATGGTGCGGTATGTGTGGGTGCCACCTTGCTCGAGGCTTTTTGTCGGCTGGAGACCATGGAGCATACAGCGCTTATTACCAAGACAGCCAGGGATATGGGCAGGGTGAAAGAGCTCCCGGCGGCAGAGGCCGTAAGGCTTCGTTCCATGGGCCTCAAGCGTTATGGCGGACCCCCTGCTGCGGTGGCTCAGGCAGATTTGCCTGGCGCCGATTTACCCGAAGCGTGTCGGTCTTGCACTGGATGTGCCAACCCAAGCCCCACCGGTATCGGGCCAAGCGAAACTGGCTCGCGTCAGCTTATGCGCATGGCCCGCGTGACGGCAGCGCCGCTCGCTTCATTGTCGAGTGCCCTCGCCGATGCCGCACGCTTTAGCCTGTCAGGTTCCACTGAAGTCACCCCGCCCACCCCGCTAGAGCAAACGGTGACCGCGGCGGTGATTCAGGCTTTGGGCGATGAAAGTTAAAAACGAGGTCAGCCACGGTCATCGCGCCTTGATGGACATCCCGATGGTGGTGATGGCCATCGGCGTGATCGGTCTGCTTTGGCGAACGATTTCTGCCCGGGTGTCGCATCCTTATGATCTGGAGTGGAAGGAGGGCGGCATGCTTGCCCATGGGGCGCGTGTGGCTGAGGGTCTGCCGCTGTATGCATCGCCCAGCACAGATTTTATCCCGTTCATTTACCCGCCACTGTATCCGTGGGTCTTGGGTGGACTCAGCGGTATGGGCTTGGAGCTTGGCTACCCCCTCGGGCGCATGATCAGCGTGGCGGGTGTTGTTTTGGCGGCCCTGGCCTTGGTTTTGGCAGTCAGGCGAGAGGGTGGAAGCTTGGCGCTTGGCTTTGGGGGCGCAGCACTGTTTTTATCGACCTATGACGCAAGCGGGGCCTTTTTTGACCTCGTCCGCAACGATGGTCTTCAGATTGGCCTGTTGGCGATGGGGCTGTTGAGTATCCGTTCGGGATGGCTGAGGGCCGGAGGGCTTTTGCTGACGGCAGCTTTTTTGACCAAGCACACCGCTGCTTTGTACGGGGTTCCGGCTTTGTGGTGGCTTTACCATCATCATGGTGCCGCTGCGGCCAAGCGTTTTTGTCTGTACAGCGTGCTGCCGGCCTTGGGTTTTACGGCATGGCTTAGCATTGCGAGCGATGGGCTATTTTTGACCTATGTCCTTGATGTGCCACGCTCGCACCCCTTTATATTTGAACGATTCATTTGGACCGCACCCAAAGAGATGGTGATGGCCCTGCCATACACGGCGGTGGTGGTGGTGGCTGTGGCCATGATGGTTAAGCGCGCGAAAAGTGAAGGTGCGCGGTTTTGGTTGGTGCAGGGCGCCCTTGCTGTGCTGCTTTCAGCGGTCATGCGCGGGCATCATGGTGGCTATGTAAATGTTTTGATTCCTGCTTTTTGGGTGTGCGCGCTTTGGGCTGCCCTCGCGATACAGCGGATTCGACTTCGGTGGCCGAGCTTGGGTGTGGCGTTGTGTACCTCTACGTTGGTGGCCTGGCAGTTGTGGGCAGGGCAGTGGAGGCCGACCACGTATGCGCCGACCGATGCCGATGTGGCTGCGGGTGATGCGGTGGTAGAACAGTTGCGCGCGATCGATGGACCGGTGTTGGCACCATGGCAGCCATGGATGCCGGTGGCCGCAGGAAAAGCGCCAAGCATCGCCCTCATCGCCTTGTGGGATCTCGACCATGTTGGTGGCCCCCTCCACGAGGAGGTGGGCGTGATCGCCAAGGCCATGAGCGAGGGGCACTGGGGAGCAGTCCTGACGGCGCGGGGTAATTTCAAGCACGGCCTGCGGACCCACTATAAACGCACGCAATTCGACCGGCCCAAAGGCAGGGCTTTATACCCAAAGACCGGCTGGAAGGTTCGGCCTCATGCGCTGTGGCTGCCCTTGAAGTCGGGTAAGTAGGCCGCGGGACAGTTATTCGTCCTCTTCGCCCATGCCGGTGTCGCCGTTCCCGGTGTCGCCGTCGCCGTTCCCGGTGTCGCCG
>DBIS01000400.1 GCA_002296975.1 Deltaproteobacteria bacterium UBA796
CGGCATATTCTGGGTCATAAGCCAACTGAATTTGGTGCAATATTTCGAGCGCTTCAAACTCCAGATCGCCGGACAGATCGCTGACCATCCAGTTTTTAAGCGAACTGACGCCGTTGGGAAGCTCCGTGGTGCCCCGATTAAGCTTGGCGTATTCTGAACCACTCAATCGACTGATGGCAGCGATCAATCCCGCCTCGTCGGTACCCACACCCTTGAGTGCCACCTCGATTTTGTCCACATTATCCCAAGTACCATCCAACATTCGGACTGCCCGAAGATAGTCTGAGGCGGACAAATCCGAGCTGAGATGCCCCATCAAGGACCGCTTACTGAGAACGAAATCACGGTCTGCCTGGGGTGCTTGATCGATGGCCCGCCAAATGGCGGCCTCGTCAGAACCCCAACCATTGACCGCACGTCGGAGTTTGGCCACCAACGCACCGTGACCGTTCAAAAACGCAGAAGCGAGCTGAAAGTCGTCGTCATTGAGTTCCTCACGAAGACGGGCCATCAAACTGGCGTTGCTTTTGACCTCTTCAAGCTCACTCGCCGAAGCCACCTCGAGCGCATGAAAAATCTTTTGCTCATCGGTGCCCCAGCCGCTTGCAGCTTGGGCCAGCTTTTGAGCCAAGGTGAAATCCCCGCGGCCCAAAAGCTGAATCGCCCGGGTGTAGTCGCTTCCGCCGAGTTCATCTTTCAACCAATATCGCAAGCTGTAACGGGGGTACATTTGATTAAATGCCGCCTCAATGGCCCGATTGAGGTCTGAACGCCCGGTGTGCAATGCGTCGAATATCGCACGCTCGTCGGTTCCCATCCCTGACATGGCTGAATACAGTTTTTGGGCTTGGGCACGGGGGCTAAAGCCTGGCGGCATCACCTGCTGCGCAGTCGAAGACCCGGAAGACCCGGAAGAGGCTTCTTCGGTTTGCGGCGTTTGTGCGGGCTGGTGACTCTTGGCCATGGGGTCCTTTGCATTTGGCCTGAATCAGGCCCACGCATATGATGTATTCTATGCTGTCTAAGCACCTCAGCGGGGCTGAAAAGAGCGGTCGTGAGGAAGTCACCTTGCTATGCTTTGTCCATGAACCCAGTTGGCATTGATATTCCCCGCGCAGATGGCCCCTCAAAAGTCCGTGGCGACGCCCAATATGTCGATGATATCCGGCCCGCAGGATGTCTATATGGGGCCACCGTCAGAAGCCCTATCGCCCACGGAAAACTGCTGGGCATTCAAAAAGACCCCGATTTTGACTGGTCCGACATCACTGTTGTGACCTGTTTGGACATCCCCGCGCAGAATGTCGTGCTGTTGATGACCGAAGACCAGCCCGCATTGGCTGACGGTGTGGTCCGACACGTCGAAGAGCCCGTCGCCTTGGTCGCTGCGTCAAGCCCCGCACGGGCAAGGGCTGCTGTGGCCCACATCAAGGTGCTCGTCGAAGCCTTGCCTGCTGTACTCGATCCCCTCACAGCCCAAAACAACCCCATTCAGATTTTTGGTACCGACAACGTCTTCAAGCAAATCTCGATCCACAAAGGCGACAAGACTGACGATGGTGTGATCGTTGAGGGGACCTACACGGTGGGCCATCAAGAGCAGCTGTACATCGAACCCCAAGGCATGATCGCTGTACCCAGAGCAGACGACGGCCTTACGTTGATCGGCTCGATGCAATGCCCGTTTTATATCGTCAAGGCCATCGCACCCATGCTCGGTCATGGGCGCATCAATGTGATTCAGGCGACCACCGGCGGCGGCTTTGGCGGCAAAGAGGAATACCCATCGATGCTCGCTGCGCACTGTGCACTGCTGAGCATCAAGACCGGTGCGCCGGTGAAGATGATTTACCAACGAGACGAAGACCTGCGGGCCACCACCAAGCGGCATCCTTCAGTGATTAAGATTCGCTCCGTCGTGAGCCCCCAGGGCGAGCTTTTACAATGGGATGCCGAAATCATCATGGATGGTGGCGCGTACAACACGCTCACACCCGTGGTTCTCTCCCGCGCGCTTTTGCATCTGTGTGGCCCATACCGATGCCCTCGCCAACACCTCGAAGGGGTCGCCGTCGCCACCCACACCCCACCCAATGGTGCTTTTCGTGGGTTTGGCGCCCCCCAAGCCATGTACGCGGTCGAACGCCATATGGACGCCATCGCGCGCACCATCGGCATGGATCCTGTGGCCTTTCGGCGCCTCAACCTCATTCGAGATGGCGACACCACACCCACCGGTCAAGCCTTGGTCGACACCGGCGCACACCTTGTCCTCGATGTCGCACTCAAGGCCGCCGAGGCCGAGGTCAAGACCCCTGCAATTCACCCTGGCGGCGGTGTTGGACGCTATGCCCGAGGCCGTGGGGTTGCCCTGGTCTTTCATGGCTGCGGCTTTACAGGTAACGGCGAAGCACGCATCAAAGGCAAGGTCGCGGTCGAGCTGCAAGACCGCTGCGTGCAAATTCTCACCGCCTCCACCGACATCGGCCAAGGGGTCGACACCACCTTTCCACAGATAGCCGCGGCTGCGCTCGGTATCGGCGTTTCTCGGGTATCCAACGCACCCCACGACACCGCGATGGTGCCCGACTCTGGACCGACCGTCGCCAGCCCCACCTGCATGGTGGTCGGTGGCGTGCTCAGAACTGCAGCCTTGAAACTAAAAGCCGCGCTTCAGGCAGAAACCGGGCTCGATACCGACGATTTTGACACCCTGTTGGATGCCCGCACCCACACCATGGCACTGCGGGTCATGGCCGAGTACCAAGACGACGGTTCGATGGACTGGGACGACGCCACATATTCCGGAGACGCTTACCCCTGCTATGGGTGGGCCTGCTCAGTGGTCGACCTCGATGTGGATCTGGACACCGGAGAAGTGCTCTACCGACGCTATGTCTCGGCGACCGATGTGGGCAAGGCCATCAACCCAGTGATCGTCGAAGGCCAACTCGAGGGCGGCGCCATTCAGGGCCTCGGCTATGCCACATGCGAAGAGGTGGTCTTGGATGATCAGGGGAGAATGATAAATGATCGCCTTACAAACTACATTATTCCGACAACCCTCGACGCCCCAGAGATGATCACCCGGATCATCGAAATCCCCTACAGTGGCGGTCCTTTTGGGGCCAAAGGCATTGGCGAAATTCCGATGGATGGCCCCGCACCCGCAGTGGCATCGGCCATCGAAGCCGCGGTGGGCGTGGTGCTCAATCGGCTTCCCATGACCCCAGAGCGGGTCTTGTCTGCACTTGAAATCAAGGAGCGCTCATGACCCAATTTAGTCTCAACGGTCACACGACCTCCGTCGATGCCCCACCAATGACACGGCTGATCGATGTGCTCCGAGAACAACTGCGGCTCACGGGCACCAAAGAAGGCTGCGGCGAAGGCGAGTGTGGCGCATGCACCGTGCTCATCGATGGACTGCCAGTCAACGCCTGCATGATCCCAGTCGTCCAAGCCGAGGGCACTCAGATTCTCACGGTCGAAGGCTTGGCCGAAGACGAGCGCCTCCACCCGATTCAAACTGCCTTCATCAACTATGGTGCCGCCCAATGCGGTATCTGTACCCCCGGCTTTGTCGTGGCGGCCAAAGCGCTGCTCGACGCACAACCAAACCCATCCCGTACCGAGGTTCGCGAGGCCCTCGCTGGCAACCTGTGTCGCTGTACCGGCTACCAAAAAATCATCGACGCCGTGGTCGAAGCACTGGGGGGGCAACCATGAGCACAAGCCCTTTCAATCTTTGGACTGCACACACACTGCCACAAGCATTGCAGCTGCGGGCAGAGCACCGAGGTGCCACCATTTTGGCAGGAGGCACAGACCTGATGGTTAAGCCAAACCTCTTGAAAGACATCATCAATATTTGGGGTTGTACGGGTTTATCGGGCATCGACTCGACTGAGTATGGCTTTCGCATCGGCGCTTTGAGCACCTGGACCGAGGTCCGCCAAGCCACCGCCCTGCCACCAGCCCTCATCGAATGCGCTGCCACCGTGGGCGCACAGCAGATTCAAAACCGGGGCACGGTTGGGGGTAATATCGTCAACGGCTCACCCGCAGGTGACTCCCTGCCAATGTGGTTGGTGCTCGACGCTGAATTTGAGGTGGCCAGCACCCGAGGTGTTCGGCGCATCCCTGCATCAGAATTTTGGACCGGCTACCGCAAAAATGCCATGGTCGACGACGAGCTGCTTGTGGCGGTTCATATTCAGCCCAAATCCACAGACATCCTGCACTATCGAAAAGTCGGCACCCGCATGGCCCAATCGATATCCAAAGTCGTTCTCGGCGCCAGGCTTCGCATAGCGGATGGCCGCCCCATTGAAGCGAGATTCGCCATGGGCTCCATCGCCGCGACCCCCGTTCGACTGCCCACAGTCGAGGCCGCGGTTTTGGCCGGCGAAGGTGCTGATGCCGCGACCCACATGGCCCAAGACATCACACCCCTCGACGATATTCGTTCGACCTCAGGCTACCGCCTCAACGTCGCGACCCGGGTGGTGCGGAGCTTTCTTGAGCAGTATCTCGGGGCCTGAAGTGCCAGGGGTTTTGTGTGAGCAACCCGCCCGTTCTGTGCGCGGTGCACACACCGAACATCGCCTTATTGAGGGCGATAATCTAGCGGTGATGGCCGCATTAATGCCCGACTTGGGTGGCACCATCAAACTTGTCTACATCGACCCGCCGTACAACACCGGAAAAAACTTTACCTATGGCGATAAAATGGGGGAAGGATGGTCAGAAATGATGCACCCACGCTTGGTCGCCGCGCACCAACTGCTCAGAGAAGATGGGGCCATCGTGATTCACATCGATGAGCACGAAGTCGCACAACTCACCTTGATGCTCGATGAGATTTTTGGTCGTGAAAACCGCCTGGGCACCATCGTCTGGGACAAAGGCAACCCCAAAGGCGACGCCAAGGCCATCGCCGTGCAGCACGAAAGCATTGTGTGTTTTGCCAAAGACAAATCACAATTCCATCCACTACAGCAAGACAAACCCAATGTCGAAGCGATGCTAGACAAGGCCGCTGCGCTCATGAAGACCATGGGCCGGGTGATGTTGCCACCCGACCTCGCCCAAGCCGCCAGCCGTTACCGTCTGCCTGAGTTTGCCCTTGGGCCCCATCGCCGGGCCCGTACCCTCGGCGACATCAACAAAGCCTTTGGCCACTGGCTGAAAACCCAGCGCAGTTTTCGCCCCGGGGAACGGGCCTACGCCAAAATCGACACCAACGGCGCGGTTTTTCAGGCAGTCAGCATGGCCTGGCCCAACAAAAAGAAGGCCCCGGATAGCTATTTTATCCCCCTCAAACACCCGACCACCGGCCGAGCATGTCCAGTCCCTCAGCGGGGTTGGCGCAACCCGCCCGCCACCATGGACAGACTACTCGCCGAAAATCGCATCGTCTTTGGTGCCGATGAGACAACCCAGCCCCGACGAAAGTACTTTTTGAGCGAGGTGCGGACAGAAGGTGTACCCAGCATTCTACGGGATGGCAGCTCCGACGACCGCCGCCTGGCCAAACTCGGCGTTCCTTTTGACCACCCCAAACCCTTGAGCGTCGCCACCCGCATCGTCCGTTGGTTTACCCACCAATCCACCGATATTGTTTTGGACTTTTTTGCAGGCTCGGGCACCACCGGGCATGCTGTTTTGGCCGAAAATCGAACCCGACGGGCAGGGCTTCGCTTTGTACTGATTCAACGGGCCGAAGTGGTGGGCGAAAAATCCGCGGCCCAACGGGCTGGATTTCAAACCGTCATCGAGATGACCCACGCCCGACTCAGCCGCGCCATCGCTCAAATGGATACCGAGGCCGAGCCCTGTCCCAATGAAGACCGGGGCTTTATCGTTGAGCGTTTACAGTCATGAGACGCAGTATTTTTAGCGTGCTTCAATTGGGGCTTGGCGTGGGCCTATTGGCCTATTGGTTGGACAGAAACCCCTCTGCCATCACCGAAATATCAGGCGCTCACTTCGGATTTTTAAGTGCCGCCCTCGGCTGTATGATCGCCGCGATCGGGCTTCAATTGCTGCGCACCAACCGCCTGCTTCGGATCCGCCGCTGGCGCACACTGCTTCGGACCGTGCTTGTGGCTTATAGTGCAAATGTTCTCGCCCCCGCCATGGCCGGTGACCTGTACGAAATCGCAGCGGTATCAAAAGCCACCCACCTTCCAGCCCGAACAGTGCTGGTCCGATTGATTCACCGCCTCGCCACCACTGTTGCTGCCCTCGGTTTTTTCATCGGGGTCGCGATGTGCGCTGTCCATCCTACGCTCGGTGTGATCATCATCGCTGTGGCCATCGGAATGCCCTTTGTGGTGGACATGTCCAGCCCGCTCATCAGCCGGGTGGTGGCCATTCCAGGGACACAAAAAATCGACCCATTGGCACCCATAGGGTTTTGGGAGACGGGCATCCATATCGACTTGGCAATCGTTCAACACGGGCTTGCAGCAGCCGCAGTCTTCTTTTTAGGGGCAGCGATCGATCAGCCTGTGAGCCCTTTGGTCGCCGGTGCCATGTTGGCGGTGGCCGACGCCGTGACTTATCTTCCGATTCCCCTCGGGGGCGTGGGCGTTCATCATTGGACCGTCGCTGCTACCGCATCGGTTTTGGGAGCCAACACCGCAGCGTTGGTGACATTCAATCACGCCATCATCGTTGTATTCGCTGGGTTATTGGGAATTATCGGACTCCGCATCTCTCCTGCTTTGAGGGCATAATCAGACCATGCGCGTACTCCTCGTCCAGCCCCGTGTCAGTGCCGAACCTGCCTACCCGCTGGCCTTGGCGGGGATGGTCCCATTATTGGAAGAGGCCGGCCACACCGTTGTGGGGATCGATCTCTGCTTTGATGACCTTATGACCCTGCACAAAAGGTTGGCTGAAGAGCAGTTCGACTGGGTGGGAGCCACAGTCTTGCACCATAATGCGGGCGCAGTCATGGCTTGGATGGCCCCGCTCAGTGGCCGTATTCGCACCTTTATCGCAGGGGCACTGCCCACCCTCGACCCGTTGAAGGCCTTGGCGCTCACCGGCGCTCAGTTCGCTGTGGTTGGGCCGCCCGAGCGCGCTGTGGCGGCTCTGATTCAATCTGATCATTCTCAAAAGAGCATACCCGGGGTCGTCAGCCGAAGCGCTCCTGTGCTTCAAACGCCTGACCACTTCGCTTTTTCGAGTTTGCCCAGCCCGGACCGAAGGGTTTTTCCCCTCGCTCGATACAGTAACGCCATGCGCTCCACCGCCACGCCATACACCCAGGTGGTGACTTCAAGAGGTTGCTTCAGGGATTGTCCTTACTGCCCCGTCCCCAGTTTGCGGCCCGATGGTTTCGACCCCCGAAGCCCAGAGCAAGTCGTAGATGAGTGGGCCAGCTTGGTGAACGACCATGGTATCCGCAGCATCCACGTCGAAGACGATAGTTTTTTGGCAGACCCACACCGGGTTCGACAAATTTGCGCAGCCATCCAGGCCCGAGGCCTCAATGTCTCTTGGGAGCTGGTAAACGGCGTCCGCACCGACCAAGTCACACCCGCGCTCCTTGATGTGATGGCCGATGCTGGCTGCACCCGGCTCGTCTTCAGCTTCGAGCACCTCAGCCAAGATGAAGCCCCAGCCGTCGGACAGACCATGGCTGAGGCAACGGCAGTGGTGGCTTGGGCCAAGGCTCGCCATATGCGGGTGGGTGGGTATTTCATCGTGGGCTTACCCGGAGAGTCCATGCCGGCGACCATCCACAGCATTCGGCTTGCGCTCAGGCTAAAGCTCGACGACGCCAACTGGGTTCCCTTTTATGAAAGCCCAGGATCCGGCTATTCTGGCTGTGCGACAGCCATCGACGCCACGGCCCTTTCAAAAGACGCCACGACCCGACTGGCAAAGCTCGCTACGGTGGCTTTCTTCACAAATCCCCAGACTTTTGGTCGGCTTTGGTCGGAAATCATGGCCACACCTGCTACGCTTCCTGCACTGGCTGCGAAAGCGGTAGAGCTACTCCGCACGGGTGGGCCAGTACCACTGAGAGATACACCTTGAGTACATGGTCCCCCGGTTCTGGCATGTTTGGACGACCCCAAGTCGTCTTGCTGCGCTTTGCGCCATGGGCCATTTTTCAAAACAACCATCCTCACGACCTCATGTGGCCAGTAGAAATGCTCACGGCCAAGGGCATCGCTCACGCCATGGGATGGAACGCCACCGTGGTCGACCTGCATGTCGAACCCATGCAACGCGAGGAGTTGGTTCAGCATCTGGTGCGCTTGCGTCCAGACATGTTGCTGATCGACACCATGACCCCAACGATGGCCTATGCCCGAGAGATCGCGGGGGCCGTTTTGGACCGCCTACCCGAACTTAAAATTTGGGGAATTGGTCAGCACGCCACCGAGCAATCGGAAGACTTGCTTTACGCCGCCTCACCGATCACAGGGGTGCTATTGGGCGAATATCCGGGCTCGATCGCCAATCTCTTGGCCAACTCTGGCGAGCGCACCATCGATGATTCCGCGACCCTCGGTAGCGACGGGAAAGTCATCCGCACGGGCACCAAGCGACAGATCACCGATCTGGATGCCCTGCCGCCCATCGACCCCACAGGGCTTCACCTCGACCGCTATCGCATGCGCTCGATTCACGTGCCCAAATTTGGCCGGGTCCGCTGGGGCTATCTGCTCACCAGCCGGGGCTGCCCTTTCCCGTGCACCTTCTGCTCCGCCACCTTGCGTCAATCCTATGGCCGGAAGTTCCGCGGCCACTCCGCAGAACGCGTGGTCGACGATATGCTCAGACTGCATCTCGATCATGGCGTGGACGCGTTTTATACCATCGACGATGTGTTCAGCCTGAACCGTCAGCGGGTGGTCGACATCTGCCACGGGCTCATCAAGCACAACCACCGGATTCACTGGACCATCCAGACCCGCGGCGACTTGATCGACCTCGATCTGCTCAAGCTGATGAAAAAAGCTGGCTGTGTCGGCGTAAAGATGGGCATCGAGTCTGGTGTGGACCGGATTCTCAAAATCATCCGAAAAAATGCCACTCGGGACCAACTGCTCGAAGCCGCCCGAGACTGCCAAGAGGCCGGCCTTTCGCTCACCACCTACTATATGGTCGGCCACCCATCCGAGACCCGCGCCGAGATGGAAGAAACCTTCCGCTTTGCGCGCTTGGTGGGCTCTGACATGGTCCAAATGGCCTTTCATACACCCTATCCAGGCTCTGAATCTTACGAGATGGTCAAAGACCAGGTGGCAGACCTCAGCGAGCTCAACCACTACGAAACCCAGCATGTGAACCTGAGCGAGGTCGACTCCGAGACCATGGAGAAACTCCAACGGGAGTTTTACCTTCACTATTATTTTAATCCCCGGCAATTCCTTCGGTATCTGCGACGGCGGGCTGTTTACCGGATGACCGACCCCAGCGAATGGCAACTGGCCGCGATGAGTCTCAAATACCTCCTCGGAAACCGAGGGCGGGTGGGCACATCAGCCTCGGTCCCCAGGCCCACCCAAAAGGCTTCAGCAAAACGAGATGACGATGTTCCGAGCCATCCCTCGTCATAATATCAACCTGACATCGGCCGAGATAAATTGGGTCTTCAAGCAACTCAGCGGAAACCTAGAAGCTGGGCTTGGACGCCAACAATTCGAAACGAATGCCCGAGAGTTTTTTGGCGTTTCTCACGCCTTGGCCGTCCAATCTGGACGGGCGGCCCTGCACCTCGCTCTGGCCGCTTTAAACCTTCAGGATGGGGCCACCATCTTGCTGCCCCGCTACTGCTTTTTTTCGCTGATCAAGGTCGTGGAGGGCATGGGCTACACACCCCGCTTCGCGCCCATCGATCCCCACACCTTCGCGCTCGATCCCGCGCAGTTGGCCTCACACATCGATGGCGTCGACGCGGTGGTGGTCATTCACCCTTTTGGCCAAATCGCGGATATGGCTTCACTTCAAGCGGTGTGCAATGCCCACGGGGTCTTGTTGGTCGAAGATGCGAGCCAAGCGACTGGCGCCCGACTGCGAGGGCGTTGCGCGGGGGCCATCGGTGATGTGGGGGTCTTTTCTTTGGTCAGCGGAAAGAACTTACAAACCTTCGGCGGGGGGCTGGTGATCACCAAAAACCCAGAGATTGGTCGCAGACTGACCGCCCTGCTTGCCAATGGGGAGCCGAGCTCAAACACCACCGTCAACACCGCTTTTCGAGACGGACTTCAGCGGTGGTTTTTGACGACGCCCCTCGGTTTTCGCACCCTTATGAATCCGCTTACTCAAGCCCTTTCTATCTTTTCGCCGACCACCCTCGACCGGCTCACTCACGAGCACCGCACCCCCTATGACGCGACCGTGACACCCAAACTTTTGAGTGACGCCCAAGGCGGGCTGGGGTCTTTGGAATTGGAGCAACTCGACCGGCGAAATGACATACGACAGGCCAATGCCCTGAGGCTTCTCGATGGGCTGAAGGGCTTACACGGTGTGGTACTGCCCCGCTTTGACCCACATGCCGAGAACAGCTTTAACGCCGTGGCCATCCGCGTTCCCCAGGCAAAACCCTTGGCCAAACGCCTGCGGTGGGCCGGTTTTGACACCCGAGACGACTATATGGAATGGTTTGGCGAGCACAAAGACTTTGAGGACGAGGTCATTTACCTCCCGAACCATCCAGCCATGAGCAATCAAGACATCGACCGGCTGGTCACGGCGGTGCGGCGAATTGTGAATACCCAGGCCTAAGCCAAAGCGAAGTGCCCCTACCAGGGTGCGACGAGGCTCAACTGATACTCGGGACCATCATAGGCGACCAAGCCCACATCTTTGGCGAAATACCAGTCGCCCTCTGGGCCGCCGTCGCCTTCACACTCAAAGCTCAACACATCTCCGAAGATGCCATAATAGGTCTCGATCTCACCATAACGATTCGTGATGCACGACCAGCCTTTGGCAGACACCTCATCACCGTCATGAACCTGCTCATTGGCCAACGGAAGCCCGGCCTCGCCAGAGATCGGGCCAAGGGTCCAGTCCACAATCGAGAACTGTTGGTCCAAGAAAAAGCGAACCCGTGCGGCGGGTGACGCGTCGGCCCAACGCACGCCGCGCCGAAAGTCCAACACCCCATCCCCAGTGTACCGGGCCCGAAGCAGCACACCCTCGGCGGGGGCGGTCTCTACCTCGCCATCATCGCGGTAAGTCCATGCAGCCTTAGCTGAAAAGCCGTGGTAATCATCGATGCTGACCGCTAACCCACCCTCCTGGCCATCGGACTTGGAGCAAGCAGCGGTGCCCAATATGACCATCCAAAACACAGCTTTCATTTTGACCACCAAATCGAAGCGTGATTATCGGTGTCGGTGTTTTGGGCCGGTAGCCAAAAAGCGGTAGAGGAGGGGTCTTCTCCTTCCAGAATCAGCGCTGGGTCGATGGCGCTCACCCACACCTGAGGCTTTCCACCACTGGGGTCGATCGCATAGGTACGCTTAGAACTGAAGGCCAGCCACAGCACATCGTCATCGGGTAAAGGGCCCCATTTTGGATAGGAATTCTGGAGATCACCCTCGCCGTTTGCAGCATCGAGACGGGTGAGATGGGTGCCCTCACGGGTCATCAACCACAGTTCGGCTGCTGGATGGGCATATGAACTTGTGGAGTTTTCTTTGGTATGACCGCTGGGTGGCACCCAAGTCCGAGGCTCTGAGCGATTGAAAACGATGTAGGCACCGTCCGGCGAGTAGGCTGGGTAAAAATTATTGCGGTCAGCTTCGCGGGGAACGAGGATTTCGGGGGGTCCAAAGCTGCTTCCGTCCCAGCTGAGTTGGATGATCTCACCGGTTTCGAACTCCAAATCGTGGTCGGTGCCGAACTCTGAGGTGTATCGGGCAAAGAGCACGCTCCCTCCATCGGGCGACCAATCGGGGTGCGAGACCAAACCATCGGTGTTCAGGGTCTGCACCGGGCCACCATCAAAGAGCGAATACAGCGTGGCCTGGCCTTCGTTGACCCCAACCAAAAAGCGACCGTCTGGGCTCGCCGAATGGAAGGTTGCGCGCCCTGGCTTGAGGCGCTCCATCTGTGGATTGTCTGGATCTGAGATGTCGACAATAGAGAACTGACCATTGACCCCATTGTGGGTGATGATCATCTGGTCATTGGTCTCGGACAGGGAATGACATCCCATGCAGTTGGATCCATCTGAGGAGCTGGTACCCAAGTCATCTGCGCTCCAAAAGACCTCCGCCTCCATCGACCCGAACGGTATGCGCATGATGCTGCCAGCACCCATGCCTCCACCGGCACTCGGGTCGGGCTCCCAATACAGGACCGACCCCCGAGCGTCGAGGCGGTTGACCGTCATCTCCATCCCGGGGCCTGAGGCCACATTGGATAGGCTCGTGCCATTCCATTGGCCGGACTCGATGCTGATTTTAACCAAGCCCTCGGTGTTGGCCGCAGCGATGGTCGCCCACACATCAGCGGTGGTAAACCACTCCACACTCTCGGTGTACACCCGCATATCCGTGATTCCAGACTGCAGGCGAAGCCGTGAAACTGTGGCGTCAGCGGAGGGCGTCCAACCGAACGCGAGGCCGTTTAGGTTCCGGGGCACGGTCACACCATCGTGGGGATAAGAAATGGCTGGATAGTCGCCGGCAATGGCGGATGATGCATCGAAAGCCTCAACAACACCGGCTGCCAGCTCGCCCAAAAGCAAATCCTGCCTGTACACCACCGTGATTGTGGCGGTGGCCTCGATACCAATATGGGTCGCTGTGACCGTGGTGATGCCGCCGTTGAGCACCGAACTCTCAAATCGGCCGGCCGTATCCACATCTCCTGCAGAGAGGTTGGAGACCGCCCAAGAGACCATATCCGTCTCAACCTCTTCGCCGCCATCTGTCGTGGCAAAGGCGACAAACTGGATGACACCGGGCAATTCGCCGTCGGTTTGTAAGGTGACCTCTGCTGGCTCTATCCGCAAAGATACCAACTCAGAGGTGACCACCTCCGCGTCTTCTTTTTGGCCCTCAGACCCTCCACAGGCCACGAGGCATACAGAAAGAAATAGCATCGAAGCGCGCATTAATCTTCATCCTCTGGGAGTTCCTCAAGTGGGCCTCTCCACTCTGTGTACTCCGCTAAAATGGTCGCACCGGCTTTGGGGACCGCGAAGCCATCAAAGACAATGCTGTTATCGCCCGGATTATACCGCCAACCATCTTCGGCGCGACGGGCGACAAAAACCCCATCGACGCTCAATTCTATGGTGGTTGGAGAAGGCACACGGTTGAGCACAAAGCTTGTTTCGAGGCCGATCACATCGAGGGCAACCCGGGCCAGCATCGCGCCATAATCTAGGGTGCAAATAGACTCTCGGCGACCCATGGTGGCGTCTTGGGCCGCCAAATAAGCCGCGCCCACATCTGCGGCCGCCAAAGCCGAAACACAGCCCGCAGGTGGGTCACCCACGACCGCATGGACTTTGACTTGAGCGGAAGGCCTGAGGGCTTGTAGCGCCGCCAAGAAGGTCACCGGGTCGATGGATGAATGGTCGTCTTCATCTGAAAAGATGACCACCTCCAAGTCTGCACCGGCGCGTGCAAAGTCCGGGTTGAAAGTGGGGTCGGCGCCGACAAGCGCAGCATCAAAGCCGCGCTCATCTCGACTGCCGGCCACATCTGAACCAATCTGCGCCACAAAGCCGTCAACCATATCGGTGGAATCCATATCCAATACGGGGCCGAGCAGTGCACCGGCGCGGTCGTCCATATCCGTAGACACCACGCCCAAATGAAAATCCACCGCTGAGTTGGCCACAAAGCCGATAAACGCCCCCGCCGAGTCCATCAGCAGATCGTGCTCTTCGTACATGGTGGCCGAGTCGTCGACCACCCACAAGATGTCGACCCCCTCGCCTCGGGTGGCCTGAAAAAAAGTATCGGACTCGGTTTTTCCGATGATCTCGTAGTCCGAACAGGCAACACCGAAGGCCATCGCTAAAAAGATTCGTTTCACCCCCACAGCCTACATCAACAGTCGACCGGTCGCATCAGTTCAGCCGGCCGTCCCGAATCAAGCCCTGTGCGAGGGCCTCTCCCAATATTTTATGGCCGGAAGATGAAGGGTGAACCTGATCGAAAAAGTCGGCGTTTGTGGCCGACAATTCCTTAAACACTCGCGGACCATCAATCAACAATAGGCCGGCTGACGCAGCCTGTTGTGCCAACACTTGGCGATACTGGGCGATCAAGGGTGGGACCGGGGTCGCGTCAAGGTCGATCGGCGCGGGGAGCACCATCAGGACCGGTTGGGCGCCGAGAGCCTGGGCTGCTGCGACCAAAGCAGAGATGGTCCGCCGGTAAGCATCAACGCCCACTCGGGCTTGGCGTCCGAGGCCGGATGCCCCAACATCACCGTCAAGCCAAGCGACCGTGGGTGCGGACAAAAACGGGGAGAGCAGGCGAATAGTCACACGGTAAACCGCGCTGGGATGGGTCTGTCCTTGGGCCCTGATCAACGGAACCTCCGTAGAAAACACATCGCTCCACAAGGTGGCGATCACCACCACATCTGGTTTCACGATTGCACCAACGTCGGCCAAAGTGTCGAGGGCCTGAACAGAGGTGTAGCCGGGGGTGGCGCCGATAACAGGCGTCACTGGACGGTCGAAATTTTTGGCCAAAGCACGGGCGGCAACGGAGCTAAACACCTTGTCTTCGTCTACGCCAAAGCCGAACACCGAGGAATCGCCCAAGGTTAAAATACGCAGCTCGTCGGCGGACTTTGGGCCCAAATTTGGGCCGCGAAGTGCGAGGGCGTTTACCCGCACCGCCACGTTGGTCTCGACCATCTGGGTGTTCGGGGCCAATGCCCAAGCCCGGCGACCATGGGGCGCCATGGGGATGCCCCGTGGTAGGCCCGAGGGCGGCTGGGGCAGCGTCGCGACCCCTGGCATACAGTCGGGCATACACGCAGCCTCACCGGGCAAAGGCAGGGGGCGCGCCGGCATCAAAGGCCAGACCATCTCCCCCACACTGGCCACGCCCTCGGCCACCCCCAAGGTCAAGGCGGCGACCAACAGGGTGAATCCAAGTTTTCGTCGGGTACGGAGCATACGCCGACACGCTACACTGACCTGACACAGACCACCAGCCCACCAGCCCATGATCATCTCACTCCGTACCGCCATTATCGCCTTGGCCCTGATTTTTCTCATCGCCGCGCAGGTGTGGGTGGGCATGATTTGGATCGATGTCGATGGGGGCCTCGGAGATGGGGTCTGCTGCTCCTTTACCTCACCCGTTTTTGAGATTTTGCGCGCCGATGGCACCGATCAACTGGGGTGGCCGTGGTCCACCTATCGGCGTTCAATGGGCCTTTTGGTCTGGCCGGCCCTCGCCGCCCGCAAGCTGGTCGGTCCAAACCCCGACTTTTTGTTGTGGCTGAACCTGTGCACCTTGGTCGCCACCCAGCTTCTGCTCTTTGATGTGGCGCGACGCCTCTCCAACAGCTTCGCGGGCCTGATCGCCGCGGGTATCTTTCCGATGATTCCAGCCGTGAGCTTGATGGCCCACCGCTGGGACGCGATGATCCCCCAACATTTTGTCTTGGTGGCCGCCGCATGGTTCGCTGTGCGCGCCCACGGCTTTTCACGGGGCCGCTGGACCGTGGGGTTTGGGCTAGTGGCGGCCGTCGGTACCATTTTGAGTGCCCGAGAGACCGACAACATTCTGTTTATGGCCGCGGTCGGCGCCATGGCCACCGGTTGTACACTCCAAGGCTTATTCCACGAAAAGCGACTGAAAACCCTCCTATTTGGAAGCGTTTTAGCGGTGTCGATGGCCATTTTTATGAGCCGCTACGCCTTTCCGTTGGTCGACTTTGGCTATTTCCAAGATGAGCTCGGCAATCGCTCCTATGTCGCCGGCGCTGAACGCTTTAGTTTGGCCGCGCTCACCGCCTACCCCATGCGCCTTTACGCGGAAGACTTCACCCCATGGATAATCGCCCCATTCTTTGTGGCGCTCATCCCATTTATTCGGCGTGGTCGTGGCCGAATAATGCTGGCTGCATGGGCTATTTTACCCTTGATAGCCTTAAGTTTAGTGACCGAGAAAAACTATTATTACGCGGCGGTGATCTACCCGACCTTGCCTTTGATCATGGGTGTGGGTTTATCAGTATTTAGGCCTAAATTTATCGGTATCGGAATCGGTATCGGAACCTTGGTGGCCGGCTGGGCGCAGTTTTCATCCCGCTCCTTGCCCACCTCTACCTTTCCAAAATCCCTGACCACCGTGAAATGGCGCGCAGACCCAGGACCACAGCAACACCTGTTTCAAGGGGTGGTTCCGCTCAACCTCAGCCCACGCGGACGAAGCGATCATTGGGAGTCCATCGCGATGCTCGGCCCAAAAATCACCGCCGAATCCTGCGCATGCCCCCAACACACCCTGTTTATGGGCATGGGCGATATCTCGGACCTACAGCTGGCCTTGGCCGTGAAAGACCCCTGCATGGCCGTCTCAAGCTGGCCGGCCTTAGACCACGAAGAGTCTGTCGGTTGGGTGGTCGTCGAGTCTGCGGGATGTCTGGGCAGACCCCCACCGCGACTGATGGCCAAGGGCTTTTCTTTGATCGAGGCCAAAGGCGGGCGCTCACACTGCGTGGCCCTGTTTAAACGTGACAACTCGCAGCCACAGCGCTTTTGTGGCACCCGAGGATCACCGCCAGATTGAGCCCTTACTCGATGGTGTAAACCGCACCCCTCGACATCCTGCTTGGGCGCATCGTCCGGCGCTCTAAGCCAGCCAAAAAACGCGCAAAGTGACGCGCACCTTCATTGGTTGGGGCTTTGAGGCCCGGCGGCAGCCCAGTATCGGGTTGCGGCCTCCAAGCGGTGACCCCATCATCGTTTAAGGCAACGAGAAAGTCGAAATCACCGACGTTGAGTTCGACGGCATAATGCTCGAGCAGGTTGATATGTATCAGGCTCACCACGTGTATATCCGGCCGCCGCATTTCGATGATGTACTTAAAGGCCCAGGCCCAAAACTGGTCTTCACAAAACAAGGCAAGGCTTTTTTGGTTGCCATCGGGTGCTGAAATCCGGTCGAGGGTGGCCACCACCTCTTGTGCCCCCATGATGATGCTCCGCCCGGCATACATCCTAAACGGCACCAATTCGACTTCGCGCATGATCACCATATTTCGATAAGGTCGGTCGGCCCATTGAGGTACCGCCCGGCGAACAGGGTCGGATGCGAGGCTATAAAACAACACAGAGATGATGCCCGCCACCCCCGCAGCACGCACGGCGATGGGCCCAAGTCGACCCGGCAAGCCGCGCAAGCCCAGCACCGCGATCAGGGCCAAGCCCGGAGCCACCGGAACGATATACCAGTTCGATTTTCGGGTCATCCAAGTCAAAGCCGCAAATGGGAGGGCGAACATCAAAATGATGGCCCACTTTCGGCGCACATCCGAACGCCATAAAAAAGCCGCGCCCAATACCACCCACACCATCATCCAAGGGCGGACCAGGTCATTGAATAGGCTGATGACATAGGCCCCAGACTTAAGATGTGGATGCCAACGGCTATCCACCCAATGGACGATCGTGGGCGCCATCATGATGTCGCCGAAAGGGTCTTCATCGCCCAAATAGTCAATGGCGGGCCAAAACCACCACCAATCAAAGCTGAGTACAGGGATTCCAATCAGCAAGGCGAGACCGAGCAGTCGTCTTCGGTCCAAACCATCGCGCAGCGCATGGAACACCGCGATCAACACCGGCCCTGTGATGACCATCATGCCGAGTACAGCACCATAAAAACTCTCGCCTGAGCGCAGCATCGACCACGCTGCGATGCCAAATAGGACCACGCGTTTGAGGCGGCGAAACCCATCTGAGGACAGGGCCATCCACACCATAAAAGTGCACAGTGCAGCGATGGGCAAGGTGTCGTGAATAAAGCGGCCGAAGCCAAACAAGACTGGAAAGCCTCCCGCCACCGCCGCAGCCGCGACCCCTGTCCACTCATCGGACAAGGTTTTGGCGATACCGTATACGCTTACCAAAAGCAGTAAAAAATATCCGGTGAAGACCAGGGGGATGGCCCAGAGCGTCCAATCGGTCAACGCCCCCCACACCGTGGCCAAAAAGAAAGGGTGGGGCAGTTCAACCCAGTAAATGACATCGGCGTGATTTTGGGCCAGGGGACGAAGCTTTCCGGCGAATAATTCTTGGAACAAGACCATCGGATTCGCCCAGTCGACCGCCTCGAGACGCGGGTAAAAGTGCGTCGTTCGCCCCGGATGCACCAAGGGCCAAGTCGGGACATAGCCCGCCAACAGCCGGCGCAACTCGAGTATATTTTTGAAGCCAAAATGATTGGTCCGCGGCGGGAAACCTAAGCGCCACACCAGTTGACGGACGGCCAGCCACGTATGGAGGCACAACACCAGGGCGAGGGCCCGCTTGGGGGGGGACCCTAGCCAGTCGAGTAAGTTTTGGCGCTGGCTCTTGAACATGCCCCGATTATGCTTGGGCGGTCCCCACAATCGAAGCCCCAGTATGAAATCAAGTTCCGACACCACCATCCCTTCTTGGCTTGGGCCAGCGCTCGCCTTGGCTGTGGCTGTGGTGTTGGTGGTGGGCAGCGGCGGTGCGGCAGCCTTTTTTCCACCCTGGATGCCCAGAGGTGCAGGCTTGGGTGGAGTGTGGCCACCGTTATTGGCGATGGGCATCGGTGTTGCGGCATTGAGCACAGTCCGTGGCGCATTGGGCTTGCTTGAGGGCCGAGTCAGGCTGCCCAAGCATTTGTCTACCCAAGCCACGCCCGCCCCCCATCGATTCAGAATCGAGGGCATCGATCTGATGATTGGCCTGGTATTTGTGGCCGCACAGTATGGTGTTTTAGACCTGTATCGAGACTTCTACAACCCTGAAAACCAAGCGATTGGACACGATAACTACGCATTCTTGAGCACGGGCGTCGCGGCGTACTCTGGGCGCTGGGACCTGTATATGGTCGACAAGCGCCCCCTATACGGCTGGTTAGCGGCTGCCTTTGCACCCTTTTTTGGTGATGATCTGATTCGCGCTGCGGTGGGCCTCAACATGGCAACGATGAGCCTCGTTCAACTCCCGACGGTCCTGCTCGGACGGCTTTGGGCTGGGCGGGCTGCGGGCATGATCGCCGGACTAATGTTGCTCGGCACCGGCCTGTTTTACCCCTACGCCCATGAAATATCCTCGTACCCTTTGTACATGTTGGTGAGCACGGTTGTGGTCTTGGTGGTCAGCTTGGCCCTGATTCGGCCCAGCCCTCGCCTGTATCTGTTGGCGGGTGTGGTGATGGGTGTATTGACCCTCACACAGGTCAAAAACTTCACCTTCAACATCCCGATGCTTGGACTGCTCGGTCTTGGCTTGCTCGTCGATGGGACGGGCCACAGGCTCAAGCGCGGCATCGCGGTGTGTGCGCCCATCGTGATCGCGGTGCTTTTATTGGGGGCGACGCCGGTCGCGTTTACACCGCTCAACGTGCTGGTGATGCATCACCGAGAAGAGGTGAACAACGAGATCCCCTATGTGTGGGAGCAGCCCAAAAATCCCTCACGCTCACAGCCATCGCCCATGTCTCCTTATTTGCCGGATTGGGCGAAGGGCGGCGAGTTTGAGGCAGTCACGGGGGTCATGATGAGCCCACCAGACTCCAATGTGATGGCCGCCTTTCCCCAAGATGGGCCAACCCCAAGATGGGAGGTCGTGCGCAACACCACCATCCCGCCACTCGGCGTGCGCTTGCGTCACAACATCGCCCAGCTGGCCTCTTTGGCGCCCGGGCTGGGGGCTGTGCTCATCCCTTTACTGAGCCTCGGATTACTCGCAGCACCATTTCAGCCAAGACGGCGCACATCTCGGCGTTTTGGCCTACCCAAAACCTGGTGGACGGCGGCGGTCTTGGCGGTCCCTTTGGCGAGCTGTTTTGGGTCGCTGAGCCTCAAATTTAATCTGCGCTACGTCTTTCATGCCGCCCCGACAATCTATGTGCTGGTCGCCATCGGAGTGGCGAGCTTGTGCAGCCTCGGCGGTCTGCGTGGACGCCCAGTGTGGGCTTGGCTCAATCGCAGCCTTGCCCTGTTGGTCGGTCTCAGCCTTGGCATAGCCTTGTTTATTCGATCGCCCCTGCTGGTCGGACCACTCGACACGACAGCCTTGAAGTCGGCCTTCTTTCGCCTGCCCCCAGACGCCCGCCAACTGATGGGCAAGGGCTATCGACTTGTGAGCGCATATGCCGAGGCTCACATCGACCCAAACACCCCGATTTACGACTGCACACCCATCGCCTTGGGCTTGTACCGGCCCCTGGACACACGGCTTATTCGGGCCCTAAATGGCTCTGACCGCGACCGCGCCTGCAAAGCGCAGTTGACCATCCCAGCCACCGACAAGCCCAGGGTGTTGGTGCTGACGTCAATACCTGAGTTTTTCGGCCCCGACGCGGTCACCCCCGCCCATGCTGCGGCTGCAGGTTGGACCTTATTGTACGGCTACGACATGCACGGGCCAAAAGAGCTTGGTGAGGCTTCGGACTTAAACCACATCGGCCCAGGGTGGATCGCGGTCTTCACCGATGTCAGCCTGCCAGACCATCAACCGGTCACCATGCTCAATGGCGCCTCTGCCTCAACCACCGCAATGCTACCGGGTGCCCCAACGAATCCCAACCGAAGCGCTGGTCGCCCAGCCGAGGGCAACCCATGAGGCTGTGGCTCAAGCGCGCGTTCGCCGATGGTTTGGCTCCGCTCAGCCTGTTGATGGGTCTCGCCATTTGGGTGATGGGCCCAGGCTGGAGCCGCATGCACGCGGTGGTCATCGGGGGCGGAAACCCCACCACGCCGTCGGATGTCAACGGCACCTTGTGGTTTTATTGGTGGGTGGCTCGGGCACAAGCACGGGGGCTTGACTTGCTCAGACCCGATGTCATCTGTGCGCCCGATGGTCAGGGCCTGGGAAGCAATTTCCCCCAACACCTCGACGCGCTGATGGCCGCACCGTTTATCGCCAACATGCCAAGCCCAGCTGGCTTCAATATCTTTGTGACCCTCATCCCAGTGATGGGTGGATACGCCGCATATTTGGCCGCGCGCTGGCTGGGAATGGGTCGGTTCATCGCCTTGATGATCGCTGTGCTCTTTGGCTTTAACAGCCTGTCAATTCACGAACTGTCCAACGGAAAGCCACCGAGTGCGCTCGTTTTCACCCTGCCTTTATTTGTGGGCGCCTGGCTCAAAGCGCTCAACACCCGAGGGAAATCGACCGTCGGATGGGTGGGGTTGGCGGGGCTGTGCACGGCCATCGCGATTCAACATTATGTACTGTACGCTTTTATTGCAGCGATTTTTGGTGCGGCGAGCTTGGTCTTTTTCTCATGCTATCCAGCCCCAAAAATCGCCCGACGTCGCCCGATGGTGGCGGGTGTGTTTGTCCTGCTGATAGGGCTTGGATTGTCTGCACCTTATTTGAATGATCTATTGGGTGAGCGCAGACCGATTCCCGCGATGGCTTCGCTCCAAATCTCAGATCCCGCAGTGCTACGCGAGCAGGCTGAGAGCATTGATATTGGCTATCTTTTTGGGGTCGACGAGGCGGAATCTTTGCCGCGACGGGCAGCCTTTCCGGTGATCCTTACTGTCTTCGCTTTGGGCTTGATTCCATTTGGCGGCCGCCGACATCGGCGGTGGTTGGCGGCGGCAATCGGCTTTTATTTGCTGTCTTTGGGGCCGATGGCGGCTTGGGCTGTTCGGCCCGAAGTGGAGTGGATGACCATCGCGGGTAGAGGGGTACCGTTGCCGACCTGGTGGCTCAACCGTGTGTTTCCATTTTCGATTCAGTTCTTTCACCCATCACGGGTGTTTCCGATGGTCTTATGGTGTATGGCCATGGCTGTGGGCGGGCTTGGAGCGATGGAACCGACGGGGAGCACCCAAGGC
>DBIS01000099.1:0-377 GCA_002296975.1 Deltaproteobacteria bacterium UBA796
GTTTTTTATTTTCCCTAAAGTCTCGGTGAAACCGTCCGTAAAGGGGGATTAGGTAGAATCGAAAGAAAAAACTTAAAGTTTTTGCGTTTCGTCCGAAGAGGTCTGTGAGGCCTCCTGGACTTCGGTTTGGCGGGTCTCATTAACCCGAACTGAACAGGTGCAAAATGGCGCTAACAGTTAATACCAATACCTCTGCCATGCGTGCAGCGAATACGCTGAACAACACACAGGGCGCTTTGAGCCAAACCTTGGCTCGTGTCTCATCCGGAATGCGCATTACACGCGCTGCGGATGATGCGGCAGGATCTGCCGTGGCAACCAACCTCTCAACTCAGGCGAATTCAGGTCGTCAGGCGATGCGGAATGCGAATGACGGT
>DBIS01000099.1:694-13588 GCA_002296975.1 Deltaproteobacteria bacterium UBA796
ATGCGGAATGCGAATGACGGTATTTCCGTTATCCAGACTGCTGAGTCGGCCTCAAAAGAGGTGATTGGGATTCTTGATCGTATGCGTGAACTCGCAGTCCAAAGCTCATCGGAGACTCTGGAAGATGGTGAACGCGCATATATTGACTCGGAATTCCATCAACTCTCTGACGAAGTTGAGCGTATCGCTCAAGTGACCGAGTTCAATGATATTGCGTTGGCGAACGGAGATAATGCCACCCTGGATGTTCAGGTTGGAATTGACGCGAGCTCAAACTCGCGAGTGGCAATCACCCTCGGCAACCTTGAGGTCTCGAACCTGAGTGTTGGAACCGGTGATATCGACCTGACATCGGCGGGTGGGGCTCAAACAGCGATCACAACAATCGATGCTGCAATAGATTCGGTCAACAGCATGAGGGCATCTTATGGTGCGGTTCAAAATCGACTCGAGAGTTCGATTAACAACATGTCATCGTATGTAGAGGCGCTCTCTGGGGCTGCGAGTCAAATCCAAGACGCGGATTATGCGCATGAGACGGCAGAAATGACCCGATTACAGGTCATGCAACAGGCCGGGGTCGCGGCCTTGGGTCAAGCGAGAGGCATGAATGCCAGCGTTTTGAGCTTGCTCTAAGGCGCGCTTAAGGTAGCGGTGTCTGCAGCGCGGCCACCTTAAGTTCACTCGAAAACTAGTAAAACCGGTCCATTCTATATGGGCCGGTTTTTTTCTAAAGTCCAGGGGCTGATGGCCGTAGTGGGGGGCTTGAACTTTTTTCGTGCTTTTCCTTAAACTTTATGGGGAACCGTTCGAAGAGATGTTTGAGGCGGGTTGTAGCACACCCTTCTCAAGCGTGACCTAACAATCACGTTTTGGTTCTTCCTCTAAATAAAACACAACCCCAATGATGGATGTGAATCATGGCCTTGACCGTGAACACCAATGTTAGCGCAATGCGCGCCGCCAATACTCTCAACAAAACCCAAGGTTCATTGAGCAACACGCTTGCCCGTGTTTCCTCAGGAATGCGGATTACCAAAGCGGCAGATGATGCTGCTGGTTCTGCAGTTGCGACAAACCTTACAACCCAAGCGCGTTCAGGACGTCAGTCTATGCGGAATGCGAATGACGGTATTTCCGTCATCCAGACTGCTGAGGCCGCCTCAAAAGAGGTGATTGGCATTTTGGACCGAATGCGTGAACTTGCCGTTCAGAGTTCATCGGAGACTCTGGAAGATGGCGAGCGAGCCTATATTGACTCGGAGTTCCACCAACTCTCAGACGAGGTCGAACGTATCTCCCAGGTGACCGAGTTCAACGATATTGCGCTCACCAACGGCGATAATGCAACCTTGGCGGTTCAGGTCGGTATTGACGCGAGCTCAAACTCTCGTCTTGACATCACCTTGGGCAACCTTGAGGTCTCGAACCTGAGTGTTGGAACCGGTGATATTGACCTGACTTCAGCGGGTGGTGCTCAAACGGCCATCACCACCATCGATGCTGCAATCGATTCAGTCAACAGCATGCGTGCCTCTTATGGTGCAGTGCAGAACAGGCTCGAAAGCTCCATCAACACCATGAGCTCATATGTTGAAAACCTGTCATCTGCTGCAAGTCAGATTGCGGATGCCGACTACGCTACGGAGACTGCGGAGATGACGCGATTGCAGGTCATGCAACAGGCTGGAGTGGCAGCACTTGGCCAGGCCCGTGGCATGAACCAGTCGGTCTTGTCACTGCTCTAAGCAATATGGTCCCCGGCGGCCCGAGAGGGTTGCTTCCCTGGGTGTCCGGCATTTTGCCGGGCACCCTTTTGCTTGTTGGGAAGGGGCTTTTTGAGAATTTTGTACAGTTTATCTCAAGTCCTATTTCTCCCTTCCGTATAGGGGGTTTCAAAGTTTTTTTATAGAAACTCCTCAACTGATTGGCAAAGTCGTTCGAGAAGTGGTTTGTGGCCGGGGAATGTGAGAACCCCCGGGGTTGAGGAGCTTTTCCTCTCCACATTCAACATCTTCCTACCCAGAAGAGGAGCCAATCATGTCACTTACAGTAAACACGAATTTGTCCGCAATGAACGCCGCCAACAGTCTCAACCGTACCCAAGGTAAGTTGAGCCTCACCCTTTCTCGGGTGTCGTCCGGTTTGCGTGTCACAAAAGCAGCTGACGACGCTGCCGGTTCTGCAGTGGCCACGAACCTCAACACTCAAGCACGCTCAGGCCGCCAGGCCATGCGGAACGCGAATGACGGTATCTCGGTCATTCAAACTGCTGAGAGTGCAACCAAAGAGGTGATCAATATTCTTGACCGCATGCGAGAGCTCGCGGTTCAGAGTGCTTCGGAGACATTGGAGGACGGAGAGCGCACCTATATCGACTCAGAGTTCCATCAACTCTCAGACGAGGTGGAGCGCATCGCACAGTCCTCAGAATTCAACGATCTTCAACTCTCTGACGGCACAAACACAGAGCTAGAGGTTCAAGTTGGCATAGACGCCGACTCAAACTCAAGGGTGACCATTACCTTGGGTAATTTGACCACCTCCAACTTGACTATCCAGACCACTGATATCGACCTCTCTCTGGCGTCTGGTGCACAGACTGCCATTACCACCATCGATGCTGCCATCGATAGCGTAAACAGTATTCGTGCGGATTATGGTGCTGTACAAAATAGGATTGATTCGTCTATTCGAAACATGTCCACCTATGTGGAGAGCTTAAGCGCGGCAGCCAGTCAAATCATCGACGCAGACTATGCTCACGAAACGGCTGAGATGACCCGTCTCCAGGTGATGCAGCAGGCTGGCGTAGCTGCCCTTAGCCAGGCCAAGGGTATTAATCAGAGTGTTCTTTCGCTCCTCGGGTAGGAGGCAGGCGTCGGGGCTTAGTCCTGACGCCGACTGGCCTCCCGGAGGCTCACAACTCCGGGGGGTCTTTCCCTCTAGGAACTCGGGTAAGGGTGGATATTCTTCGGAATATCCACTCTTTTTCGTTTTTTACCTAAAGTTAAATTATCCAGGTCCGTACAGGGTTAATTGTTACTTTTTTATGTAAAACTGCTAAACATATATTTAAATCATCCGATAAGAAGTGTGAGGGTTGGGCTAATATTCAGTTCAGACCTCAACTAAACTCCTTCCTACCCAAAATAGAGGGACAATAAAATGAGCCTTACAGTAAATACAAATATTTCAGCAATGGGTGCTGCCAACACCTTAAACAACACCCAAGGTAAACTGAGCAACACCCTTGCTCGCGTTTCATCAGGGTTGCGCATTACCAAAGCTGCAGATGATGCAGCTGGTTCTGCAGTTGCCATGAACCTCAAGACCACGGCACGTTCGGGTCGCCAGGCGATGCGCAACGCAAACGATGGAATTTCTGTGATTCAAACCGCAGAGAGTGCATCAAAAGAGGTGCTCAACATTCTAGACCGTATGCGTGAGCTGGCCGTTCAGAGTTCTTCGGAGACCCTCGAGGACGGAGAGCGCGCCTACATCGACTCAGAGTTCCACCAACTCTCTGACGAGGTAGAGCGGATTGCCCAGTCTTCTGAGTTCAACGATATTCAACTTTCAGATGGTACGAACACTGAGCTTGAGGTTCAGGTTGGGGTTGACGCGACATCAAACTCAAGGGTGGCCATCACGCTTGGAAACTTGACCACTACCAATCTAAGTGTGGAGACGACAGATATCGACCTCACATCAGCAGGTGGGGCTCAGACCGCCATTACCACCATCGATGCCGCAATCGACTCGGTCAACAGCATTCGTGCTGATTATGGTGCGGTGCAAAACCGGCTGGAAAGTGCCATCAACAACATGGGTACCTATGTTGAGGCGCTTTCATCAGCAGCCAGCCAGATTGAAGATGCAGACTATGCTCACGAGACGGCAGAGATGACCCGTCTCCAGGTGATGCAGCAGGCCGGCGTGGCCGCCCTTAGCCAAGCCAAGGGTATCAACCAGAGTGTCCTTTCGCTCCTCGGGTAGGAAGCGGGTGTCGGGGCTTAGCCCTGGCGCCACCTCAGCCTCCCGGAGTCTCACAGCTCCGGGAGGCTTTATCCGCGGAAATCAAAAACCGGAGGGTGACTTTAAAGTCATCCTCCGGTTTTTTTGCTTAAGTTTGGTTGGTCGGTTCCGTAAGAGGGGTTTCGGCCAAAAAATGCTTAAATAAATGCCAAGACACCCGATGAGACAGTTGAGCGAATAGCGCCCCTTCTTGAATCCCACCGCAAGCCCGTCAGACAGGACACACAAGCCGTGACCCTTCCCAAAAACCATCGCAAGATCGCAATCGAGATTTCCCGCCGGATGTCAGCCCAAAGCGGCTGTGATGATCTGGGTGTGGCCTCAGGGGTGGACCTTGCCGGCATCACCAGCGCTGCATCGGCTGTTGCTCATGGAAGGCTGGTTTTGGGTGCCTCAGCTGCTGAGGTGCGAGCGACTCCATCCAAAGAGCAGTGTTTCGGCAGCGTTCTCAAGGGCGCAGCCAATGATGTGAAGGCGCTTGTCTCCAAGATGACCTTCGTTGCACAAAGAGCATCATCTCAGGCTGTCACCGCGGTGGAGCGTCGGGGTCTTCAGGGCGAATTTTGCCTGCTTCGTTTTGAGATTGACCAGGTCGTCTGGGTCGCTAAGGACGTAGCGGGGGCCAAAGATACCTCAGGGGCAGGTCGTATGCCTTCCCAGTGGGATGCTGTATCTGGCGGTGCCACCCTCGATGCTCTATCTTCAGCCGAGCTCGGCCTGGCCGGTAGTGCAGTTCGGCTGGACTCCGCAAGAGAGTCCCAGTGGGCCGTTTTTCGACTGGATGCTGCCGCTGATGCGGTTGACGATATCCGGGACGAGTTGGGGACTGTCGAAGCTGGGATAGATATTGCCCTTCAGCGCCTGTCTGATTTTATAGACTCTCTAGTGCCAGCATCGACACGGTTGGCTTCTGCCCACGATGCCATGATGGCGGCCGAATCGGTTCGGCTGAGACTCATGTTGAAAAACGGAATCTCCGAATTCCGTGCGGAAAACAGACTCCAAAGGAGCGTAAACGCTCTACTTCAGTAGCCACTGCCGCGGTCTTCCTTTCTCACAAAGAGGGAGTCCGCGGCCTTTGGAGACATAAAATTTTTATATTTACAGTAACGCCCCCGTCTAACCTTTTTTCCATTTTTTGAGTGGCGAAAAGCACGCGACTTGAAGCCTGTCTCTAAAAAACTTTTTCCTTTCGGACGAAGAGAGCAGGTGAGGTCCAGCATCTGTTGGGTCTCAAGCAAACCCGAGATGAGAAGAGGGGCAACATGGCTCTTACAGTAAATACCAACCTTGCGGCGATGAGGGCATCGAATGCACTCAACAAGACTCAGGCGAGCTTGTCCCAGACTCTGGGCAAGATTTCTTCTGGCCTCCGCGTAAACAAAGCTGCCGACGATGCTGCGGGATCCGCGGTGGCTTCAAACCTTCACACTGTGGCACGGTCTGGTAAACAGGCAATTCGCAACTCGAACGATGGTATTTCCATCATTCAGACTGCGGAAGGTGCAACAAAAGAGGTGCTCAATATTCTCGACCGTATGCGTGAACTTTCAGTTCAGAGCGCATCAGAGACTCTAGATGACGCAGAGCGCGTTTACATCGATGATGAATTTGAGCAGCTTTCAGACGAAGTTGAACGGATCGCACAAGCGACTGAATTCAACGACCTTCGACTCGCGGACGGCACAAACACCACACTTAGTGTGCAGGTGGGAGTAACGAGCGGTTCAGAAAGTCAATTGACCATCACCTTGGGCGACCTGACTGTGTCGAACTTGAGTGTGGACACAACCACCATTGACCTGACCGATGCATCTACGGCACGTTCAGCGATCGACACCATCGATGCGGCCATCGACTCTGTCAACAGCATTCGTGCTGGCTATGGTGCCGTTCAAAACCGAATCGACTGCTCGATTCGAAATATGGTCACTTATGTCGAAAGCCTCTCCGCAGCGGAGAGTCAAATCATGGATACCGATTACGCGACCGAAACAGCTGAAATGACCCGACTTCAGGTCATGCAGCAGGCTGGTACCGCAGCCTTGGCCCAAGCGCGTACCATCAACCAATCTGTGATCTCGCTCTTGAGCTAATCAAGCGCTCCTTAAAGTGGCCGCCACGGTCAGATTGAACGTGGCGGCTCTTGGCTTCATCCCATTTCTTAAACATCGGAGGACATCATGGCATTCGGCGTAGGCGGTATCGTTTCCGGTATGGACACCGGGGCCATGGTTGATGCGATGGTTGGTGTTTACTCTCTGCCACAAAGGGGCCTAGAGCAAGACGTCAAGGAAACCGAAAAGAAGAAAGAGGCGGTCGCGGGCATTATCAAGCGTCTCGATACACTCGATGGAGCCATCGAAGCCATCGAGGATGCCGATGACTTCAAGGTCTACAAGGCCGATTATGAAGAGACCAGCGCCTTCGAGGTAAGCACGGAAAATGGCGCCATACCTGGTACTTACACCATCCAGGTCAACACCCTCGCCACCACCGAGTTGGAGATAAGCCAAGGATTCGATGACAAGTCATCCACGGATGTCATCGCGGAAGGGACGCTCACAATAAGTTACGCAGGTACAGAGACAGATGTCGAGATTGATGGAACCAACAGCTCCCTCACCAAGCTCGCCGAATTGCTGAATGAGGTCGATGGAATCAGTGCCTATGTGCTCGATACTGGCGCATCCTCAGACCAATACAAGTTGGTTGTGCAGGGTGAAGATACCGGCTCGGACAACACCATTAGCTTTGATACATCAGGGCTCACAGGCGCTGGCACCGTGCCTTCGTTTACCGAGCAACGGGCCGCTGGGGATGCCGAAGTCGAGATTAACGGGATTACCGTTATCGACTCGGACAACTCATTCAGTACTGCCGTTCCAGGTTTAGACATAGAGGTTTTTCAGACGACATCGAGTGCAGAAAACATCACGGTGAGTCTTGATGATGAGAAAATCGAGGCAAATGTCCAAGAGATCTTCGATGCGTACAATGATGTGGTCAAGTTTGTTAACCAAAATCAGGTTTACAACTCTGATTTAAAGATAAAAGGCCCATTGGTGGGTGAGACGACTGTTCAGCGAGTACTGCGCCGAATGCAGACCATCGTGTCTACTGAATATAGTACAGGAGACGACATCAACGGCCTGTCCCTGATGGGGATTAAGACTGGGTCTGATGGTACGGTGTCCATCGAATCCTCAGAATTTGGTGACGCTCTCGAGACTTATCTTGACGACGTTGTGGCGATGTTTACAGCCGATGATGGCTTCTCTGCAGAGATGCGCACGCAGGTTGATACCTATACCGACTCAACCGATGGCACGCTTGAGAGCATGAAGGACTCCCTCGAGAGTCGAATCAACGACCTCAAGGACTCCGTCGCAGCATATGACTATCGAATCACCCGATATGAGGAACGCCTTCGCGCTCAGTTTGTTTCTATGGAGCAACTCCTGAGTGGAATGCAAGGAACCTCAAACTTTATGGCGTCGTATCTGGGCTAGTAATTTAATCCACTGACCGCCGTGTCAGGCAATCAAAAGGAGGACGTATGCGAGGAATAGCAGCCTACAAGTCCGTTTCACTAGAGTCTTCAGATCAGAGAAAACTGGTCGTCATGTGTTTTGAGGCGCTGATTCGCCGTCAAAGGGCGGCCATGCGCTCATTTGAAGAGAAAAAGTTCCTTGAGGGCGTGGAGCATGTTCGTATTGCACGGGAGATTTTCAGCGAGCTGTTGATCGGTCTCGATCCAGATGCGGCGCCAGATATGGCTACAAATTTGGCCAGCCTTTACCAGTATTGTCTTCGCGAATTGACCCTGGCGGGCCATGAGTCAACCTCGGAGCATATTCTCACATCATTGAAGGTGACCGAAGAGCTTTATATGGGCTTCAAGTCCGCATTTTCGTCGGATTGAGTGATGTTTCCTGACCTCTGTAATGCCCTAGATGCCATTGCTACGTCGGTTTCGGCCGGTGAGGACTTTGATGCGGCCGCTGCCGATGAGTTGATGGCCAAAATCCAGCGCGCAGTGCCGATGTTGGAGAGGGAGGAGGTGGTTTTGCTGCAGGCCAAGCTTCACGCGACCATGGATCAAGTTGCCAAAGCCCAAACTCAAGTGACAAAAACCTTGGGTGAGATTCAGGGTGGGCGCCGCGGCTTGAAAGGCTACGACCACATCAAGGGTCATAAAACCCAGCAACGACTGTACCGCCAAGCCTAAAGCCCATTCGGCTCAAGAAGCATAAGGTCTGTCCGATGGGGGAGTCGACTGAGCCCTATATTGGGCCTGGAGGCTGCCTGTGTTCTTGCGTATATTCGTCGCACTGCTGTTGATGTCAGGCCCGATTTCGGGTGTGGCGGTGGCCCAAGAGAAAGGCGAGACCGCGTCGTCTAAAAAGAAATCGACCAAGTCGAAGAAAGCGAAGAAAGCGAAGAAAGTGAAGAAGGCGAAGAAGCCCAAGGCTAAAAAAGAAAAGCCAAAAAAAGTCCGCCCGGACTACGACGCATTTTCTGAGAGTGCAGTTGGGTTTCGAGGGGTGGGTGAGATTTGGCAAGAGTCCGCGATTGTGATGGTTCACCGGTCCAGTCGTTTTGGTGGGACTGGTTTTTTTGCAACCTCCGTTACCCCAGTTTTTGGTCTTGAGTTTGAACTCGGCTACAATCGTATGGTGGGAAAAGCAATCGACCCAAAAACAAACCAATCGACTGGTGCTCAGGCAACACTTGAGATGGTGCCTGTCTCAATGGATGTCACTGTTCGTTCTGCAGGGCCGAGAAGCGAAGTATTTTTTGGTATGGGCCCAGCATTTGTGGGATTTAATGACCGCAGTCCGACCGGCGCCATTTCCGGCATGAAAATCGGCCTGGACATGCGGCTCGGTGTCCGGATTCACACCCGATTTCTTCAAGAGACCATGCGTCCAGGTGGCGGTGGTTTTCGCCGAATGGATGTGGAGATGATGCTCGGGCGTCGTCAGCATCATGCTTTTGGTATTGGGTCTGGATTGGACTTGTCAGCGTGGCGTGTCGGTGGGGGACTGGTTTGCAGGCTTTAATCAGAACAGTCTTGGTGTTGATGCTGTGTCTGCCTGGGGTGGCCGCAGCTGAGTCCATCGTCTTTCCAATCATCGACATCCATGTGGGTGATGGGGCGCGGGTGGAGCGGCACCCCACAGTGCGAGAGGGCATGGTCGAGCTCGTTATTCGAGGGTGCTACCAAGACTTGGGTGCAGTTCTCAACGGGCGAACCAATCCTTATGTGAGTGGCATGGACTCCACATACAGCGGTTCAGGTGTTTGGATTGTGAAAGCCATGATGTCGCGTCAAGATATCGATATACGGGCCAAGATCGAAGACGGCAATCTGTTGATGGATGTCGTAGATGCCGTGGGTGCTGCGGTTGTGGGCGAGGCGGCTCAGCTTACGGTCCGATCGCTCGTGGAGGGAACAGCCACCACCAGCCCCAAAAATACCCGCTTTCCGCCGCTTATGTTTTTGCACGGGGCGGCGATGTCTCATGCGATGACGGCCAATGATTTTGTACCCCTGTTGCCAGCGCCTGCCTCGTTGCCGCGCTCCACATGGGCCGCCATAGACCGCGCCCGGCAAACCATGCTGAATGCCAAAACCAAGGTTTCGCTTGCCCGGGCTCGTTATGAGTTGGGTTGGCTATATTTGGAGAAGGGCTTCGATCGAGAGGCCCGTTATTATTTTGAGTTCTTGGCCAAAAACCCAGGCGCCGTTCCCGCGCGAGATGTGGCCTTGGCGCGGGCCCGGGCTGCGTTGGCCTGCAAGCACTGGGACCAAGCACGGGAGCGTTTGCGTGAGGCGTATCGTTACGGTGCCAGAGAGTCGGCGATTGTAGAGGGTTTTGGGGTGGTATCTTTGGCTACAGGTATTCCTGGCCGCAGCCTTACATCCCGTGTTTTGTCTCGTGTGACTGGAAGGCCTGAGGCCTTGTTACTTGCGGCCGAACTGCTCCAAAGAGATGGTTTTTACAGGGAGAGCCGCCCTTTGTTGGAGGCGTTGGCTGGTCGGGCCACAGGGCGAACGGCGAGATTGATTGCGCTTCGCCTCGGAGACGCCAGAACACTAGATGGCGAATATACGGCGGCTGTACGGGCTTATCGGGAAGGGCCTAAGGCTTTGGGTCAGTTCCGAATCATGCTCGTCGAGCTGCTCGAGAAGGGCCCCAGTGAGTGGGCCGCTGCAGTGCCGCGCTTCAACCAAATGGGACGAAGCGATGGTGAGGTAGGCGCGGAGGCTTTGTATGTGCTCGCTCAGTTAGACAGCATGATGGGCAGTCAAGTTGATGCCATCTCAGATTTGTCGAAGATGATTCGTAATCATCGTCGAGTCGCGCAACGGTCGGATGTCCCAGAAAAGCTTTGGTCGATTTACAAAGAGCGTCAGTCCAGATTGATTGGTGCTGAAAAGTGGTTTGATGTGGCAGCGCTACATGAGGGTGCTTGGCATCCGATCGTGCGCAGAGCGGTAGACGACCATGAGCTATTGATGGGTATCTCCCGGGCGTATGAGGAGATCGGTTTGCCCTCAAAAGCACTACAGGTCACCTTGGCTGTGTACCCGATGATGCTTAAAGCGGGCAAAGAGGACGACAAGCTCATTCTGGATTTGGCCCGCCTGTATGGTGAGACGGGAAACCCCAAAGAAGGTTTACGGACTCTGCGCTATTTAAATAGTAAAAAGTCCAAAAGCACGGATGGTGCGGTCGCCATGCTTCGGGCTTCGTTGCTGGAGAAGTCCGGCAATATGGAGGGTGCGCAAGCGGCCTTAAAGCGCGCTGCCAAGGTTCCCGAATATCGAGATGAGGCCAATGTTTATCTTGCGAGGATTGACGCCGAGGCAGGCCGTTGTCGCCAAGCGGCGTCGGTACTTTGGAGCAAACTGATCACGCCAGAAGGTCAAAAGAAGTTCGTTCATCCACGCCCGTACCTGGCGCTCGCTCGTTGTATGGCTGCGAAGGGGGAGGGGGAAATGGCTGCGACTGCGGCCCGTCTCGCCTCAGCGCGTACAGACTCCGAAGAGGAGAGTCGTTACGCCGAATATATCGCTGCCTCGGCTCGGCAATTCCCTGAGTCGGAAGATGTTGAGGGCCTTGGGTCCGGTGGTGGCATTTGGGCCGCGTTGTCTGAAGACCACAAAGCAGGCCTGGAGCTGAGTGAGGCCATCGAGAAGCGAAAGCAGCCCTAAGTTTGGTGTGTTTGTTCGAGTAAGGCCCCTAGCGAGGGGCCTTTTTCTGTTTGGTTCCGAAAAAAGTTGTTCTTTTTCCTTAAGGGAATGGCTTTGCGACCGAATGAGTGATCGACACGTGGGGGCAATGCTCCCAGGAGGCAGTGATGAGCAGCTTATTTGATGGTCTACATCATGGTTTGGGTCGGGTCTTAGACCTTCGGATGGCGCAGCATACGTTGACCGCATCCAATCTCGCCAATGCTGACACGCCTGGCTACAAAGCCAAGTTTATTCCTTTTGATAAGGTCTTAGGTGAGGCGGTAAACCACCGCTCTTCGCCCAAGATGAGAGCCACTCACGCCATGCACAACGCAGGGTTTGATGCGAACGTCTCCGACCCCAGTGTCGAAGAGATCACGCCAGCACCGTGGGCTGCAGATGGCAATTCGGTAGACCCTGAACGTGAGGCGGTTCGTCTCAAGGAAAATTCATTATTGTTCAGTGGGGTCAGTCGAGGCCTCGGGCGTCGCATGGCATTACTTAAATTCGCTGCCAGTAATGGCGAGCGTGGTTGATTGAGGAGGGTTCAATGAGTCTTTTAGATACTTTACAAATTTCCGCCAGTGGCCTGACAGCGCAGCGTTTACGCTTGCAGACGGTCGCGTCAAATATGGCCAATGCGCGCACAACGCGAACCGCTGAAGGTGGTCCGTACAAAAAGCAGATGGCGGTCTTTCAGGCGGTCAGTCAGGACCCTTTTGGAAGCGACTTGGGTCGGGCTATGTCTTCGGTCTCAGTGGCTGGCGTAATAGAGAGTGACGACCCACCTGTGATGGTCCACGACCCCGGTCATCCAGACGCTGATGCCGATGGCTATGTTGCATATCCAAATGTGAACATTCTCGAAGAGATGGTCGATTTAATGACCACCACACGCACATACGAAGCCAACGCGAATGTACTTGAGATGACCGATATGATGGCCAATACCGCACTTGAAATTGGGAGATAATAGATCATGAATATTACCAGTATAGGCGCACCGAAGATTGCAATATCATCACCCAAAATGGGTGAAGGCATGAGTGGAGTGGGTGGAGGGGCAGGCCCCAAAGCAAGCTTTGCCGACAAGTTGGCCAATGTGGTTGATGGGGTCAGTGACAAGCAGATCACAGCAGACGACAAACTTGCCCAGCTCGCGAGTGGTGAAAATGTAGACCTGCATGGCACCATGATCGCCATGGAGGAGGCGGAAATCACCCTTAGGACCATGACTGCAGTGCGGGACAAGGTGGTCGGTGCCTACCAGGAGATAATGAACATGTCTATCTGACGTTTTCGTCGATGAGTATTTGGAGGTGGGCCCCTATTTGGGGTCCGCCTCTTTTTTTTTGACTAAAAAAAATCACCTTCAAACCTGGTATATTTATTTTTTTTATAAAAATATGGTCTCTGCGCTAAAGCGATGGAAGAACTGACCGATGGGGCGGTGAATCCCCAGGGGAGCAGAGCAGTGCAGCAAGTAGTAGAACAGTTGAAGAACTTCTATCAGGGCCTCGGCGCCCGTGAGCGTGGCATCTTTACGGCCGCCATTCTCGCCTCTCTGATAACGCTGGGTGGTGTGTTTTACTGGGCAAGCCAGGACACAT
>DBIS01000406.1 GCA_002296975.1 Deltaproteobacteria bacterium UBA796
CCATCTTAATCGAGCATTACGCAGGTGCTTTTCCGACATGGATCGCGCCAGAGCAGGTGCGAATCCTCACTGTGTCCGAAAAGTCCGCTAGCCACGGCGAGGCTGTTCAGGCAGCCCTCAAGCAAGCTGGTTTGCGGGTGCACCTCGATGGCCGAGATGACAAAATCGGCTTTAAAATCCGCGAGGCCCACAACGCAAAAATACCGTGGATGGCCATTATCGGAGAGCAAGAGATGGCCGACGGGACCGTCTCTTTGCGGCTTCGTAACGACCTTCGTGGAAAAGGTTTTGAGCCCAACCCCACAATTGACCAGTTCGTCGACATGGTTAAAGCCGCTGCCAAACGCCCTTTTTAGGAGCATCATCCATGCACATCACCCGCAGCCTGACCGCCATCATCACGATGTTGACCTTCATCGCGATCTCCAGCCCTGCAGCTCACGCCCAGTGCACAACGCCACTTTCAACGGTTCAGTCGCTATTGGACAACCTCCAAGCTGGCTCAGCCTGGAAGCCCTCTGCCGCCGCTGCGTGTTTCCCCATGGGGCAAGCCCAATCTCAGACCGCCCTGCACCTCAAGCAGATACTGGATGCCCGCGGGCTGTTTATTGACTTCAAGACCCTTCCAGCAGACCCGGAATATACGAACGCAGAAGGCCAGCACGTGGTGGTGCTCCACAAGCGGGCCCCAAAGATTTACTTGGTTAAACGCGAGGCCAATTGGATCTTCTCCCCTGAGACCGTGAACGCTGTGCCCCAGATGTACAGGGCTTCATTTTCAGGTCTGGCCCTGACCGTTCGCCAAGCGCTCCCTGCCCCATTCCACAAACCCATCCCCGGTGGTGTTCAGGGGTGGCAACTGATGCTCTTTGGATTGCTGGCCTTCGTCGCCTTGCTTTCAGGGCGAATAGCACACCTGTTTTTACAGCATCAGGTCGTGCGCATCGCTCGGCGTCTTCGCCTAGAGCTCAGCCAAGACTTTGTGGCCCGCATGCAGCGCCCATTGACCTTGGCTGCCAGCGGTGCCGTCTTTATGATCGGCATCCCAGACTTGCAGTTTGGCGTTCGCACTTCTGCCACCTTGTACATCTTGGCCCAAGCACTGCTCAGCGGCGCCATTATGGTGATCTTCCTTCGGTTGACCGATATGGTCACCGACTTGTGGGCGGTAAAGGCAGAGCAGACTGACACCAAACTCGACGACCAGCTGATCCCATTGGCCAACAGAGCAGCCAAGATCGTCATTTGGGCCCTGGGGCTGCTTTCGATTCTGGATAATCTTGGTGTAGACATCACCAGCCTTCTCGCTGGTGTCACCATCTCGGGTTTGGCCGTTGCCCTGGCCGCCAAAGACACCGTAGAAAACCTATTTGGCTCGGTCATGATTTTCGTGGACCGTCCCTTTCAAATTGGGGACTACATCGAGGTAGGCGGCGTTGGTGGCACCGTCGAAGAGGTGGGCTTTCGCTCGACCCGACTCCGCACCCTTATCGGTTCAGTGGTCACCATCCCCAATGGTTCGATCGCCACCGCCAAAGTCAACAATATGGGCCTTCGCACTGCTCGCCGTATGCGTTTCAACCTTGGCTTTACCTACGCTGCCACCCGCGAGCAAATCAATGACTTCTGTCAACGTGCGGATACGCTGATCGAGGGAGATGAACGTCTTTTAGATGGCCATGAAGTGGCGATGGTAAACTTTGGCGATAGCGCCATCGAGGTCATGATTCACGCATTCGCTGTCGATGATGGCTGGTCGAACGACCTCAAGGTCAACCACGACATCCGCATGAAGTTGTGGGAGTTGAGCGACGAAATCGGCCTGAGCTTTGCCTTCCCATCTCAAAGCATCTACGTCGAGTCACTGCCCAAATCGACATCCTGAGACGCGTATTTGATGATGGGAACGGTCCGCCCTTTCCAGGCTGCTGTCCCCCGCTTGGCCCGCAGGCCCGAGTGTGCCAACAACACCAATAGCATCACAACAGCCAAAGGTTGCGTGGGGCCATATCGCAGGTCTTGACCCACTTGAATGTCCAGCCATAAGCGCACCACTTGGATGAGCACCGCCGTCCCGCCACCCCATGCGATCCACTCCGTTTGCCCGCTATACAGTCCCCAGGCAGCCAACACATAGGGTGACAGCGCAATCCAGAAGACAAAGCCCATCACCACCACAAGGTTGAGCATCGAGTAGCGCATGCCGGCGTACATGTTTTTGGTCCACCCTTCCCACAGCTCGCCCAGGTTGGTGTACATGCGACAACTAAATAGGTCTCGCATGAAGATGAGGTGGTAGGGATAGCCAGCCCCGGTAATGGCGCTCGCCATGCCAACATCATCGAGCACATCGCTCCGAACAGCCCTGTGCCCACCGACGGCCTGGTAAGCATCACTGCGGACCAAAATAAACTGCCCGTTGGCCAATGGGCGGTCGTCATCGTTATCGGGATGGTTAATCTTTTCGAGGTCATTTCCGGCCATGATCAAGCCCGCCACAACCGGCTGGAGCACCTTCTCCCAAAAACTCTCCATCA
>DBIS01000095.1 GCA_002296975.1 Deltaproteobacteria bacterium UBA796
TCACACCCAAGAATTTGGAAACCCCTTAAGGCTGCGTGCGGCCTTAGATGCGGGGGTGAAGGTCATCGTCGCCCACTGCGCGAGCCATGGGCAGTCCCTCGATTTGGACCATCCAGACCATCCAAAAACACGGGCCTTCGGCTTGTTTATGCGCATGATGGATACCCCAGCCTACGAAGGCCAACTCTTCGGAGAGATTTCCGCAATTTTGCTGATCAACCGGGTGGGCGGGGTGGCGAACACTTTGCTTGGCCGCACCGACTTGCACCATCGTCTGGTAAACGGCTCCGATCACCCGATTCCTGGCATCGACCCCTTGATAAACCTCACCCAGCTTTGGGCCATGGGTCTGCTCCAATGGAAAGACAAGGCAGGTATCGCCAAGCTGTTTAGACAAAACCCCCTGCTCGGTGACTTTGTACTCAAACGCTCCCTATGCCTCGATGGCGGCGCGCCCAACGGCTTTCCAGCCGAGGTGTTTTGTCCAGACTCAAAGGTGTTTCCTTTATTGGACGCTTGATGGGCTCAAAAGGGTACCTCGTCTGAAAAATCAGGGACCGAAGACACAACCGAGGCCGCGTGCAGCGGTCTGACCGCTTTGACCTGCCTCATGCTGTGCCCGGAGATGTGCTGCGAGCGATGAGCGCACCTTGTGTAATCAAAAGCCGCGCATCGGCCTGATCGGCAGCCAAGTCCATCACCATGGCGTCGTCCTCTTTGCCCTGACGACTCAGATATTGGGCGAGCCACCGGCGATTGTGGGCGACGGCCTCGAGGTGCAAACAATAAAATTGTCCGCTCACAGCCCGAAGCAAAGCGTTGAGCTCTGCCCCGACTTGAGGCTGTGGAAAATTCATCGCAAAGCGAAGGCCATTGGCGAGTTTATGGGGTGTTTTCAAAAAAAATCCTGTGCGGGGTGAGAAGACGGCGGCAGCCAGGCCGGCAAGATTACCGACCGATAAAAAAGGCGAAAATACGGAGATAGGGGTGGTGATGAACAAGCGGTGATCTGTGCGCACGGCGAAGCCATAAGCTCGGGCCAAAACAGGTGAGAGCACCACTCTCAACAACATAAATAGGCTATCATTCAGACGACGTCATTCTTAAATTCGGACATATTTTGTCCGGTTACCTTTCCATCCCCCAGTGCTGGTGGTTTATTTTTTTGGATCATGACTGGTACCGCTCACCCCCAGTCCGCGATCTCCCAACCTGCACGCCGAGCGTGACGTTTCAACCTCGGATCTGGGGCCACTGCCACCGGGCGCCCCACCCGAAGCATCACGGGTAAATCCGTAAACGAGTCGGTATAAAAAGCACAATCGATAAGCGCGGCCTCTTTGTCGGCCAAATAGGCCTGAGCCGCAACCAGTTTTGCGTCACCGTAGCAGAGCTCGCCCATGCCAGTAAAGCGCCCATCCTGTACCTCAAAGCGGGTACAGAGGGCACCATCAAGCCCAAGCGCCTCTACAACAAGCGCCGACATATAGCTTGAGCTTCCGGTCAACAGCACCAATGCCTCGCCTTGGCTGCGATGCGCCGCCAACACTGCAGCCACCCCCGGACGCACCCGATGGGCGATTTCGTCCTGCCAAAACGCGACTGTCCGCGCGATAATATCCGACTCGTCTTGACCCTTAAGCGCTAAAATTGCCTGCTTTACCGTGTCATCCACATTGCCGAAACCGAGTTGGTATAGGCCAATCATTCCGGCCATTTTGGCCGCAAACAGCTTGCCCATATGCCCCTGGCGAACCTGGCGCCGCACCCACAAGGTGGCTGAATTACAATCCAACACCGTGCGGTCAAGATCAAAGAATGCAATACCAGCCATTATAGCCCCGTAGCCTGTGCGGCTTTGGAGGGATAGCACTCGTCCATGCAAGGCAACAAGACGATCCATACCGGTGCCGCGGGCTGTGGCATGGGACTGTATGCCATCGCTCTCATTGGGGTCTGCATCATCGGAATCGCCGGCATTGTGGGCGCCACCATCGGTTTGCTCAACTCCGAGCCCGAAGAAGCCCGCGGCCTGGTCCACGGCTCAGAGGTCGCGGTCTGGCGGCTTCAAGCCATGCGCAAGGCCGGGTTGCTCAGCCTCACCGAAATCCCCGCAGCCTGGCACGATGAGAGCCCACGCTTTGATGGCACCACCGCATGCGTGCTCACCACCAAACACTTGAGTCGCCTAGAGGATGGTTTAACCACCACAATCCCCTGGGCCCTGGTGCGGGCAACCGAGGTCGCACGGACCAAAGAAGACACCATGACCATCACCGTCATTGGCGAAAACCACAGCCTGGCCTGTAATTTTGGCCCAAATGAGGGCGCTGAACGCTTTTTACGCATGGTTGAGGCCGAAATTCAGCGCGGAATCGACGCTGCCAACTGAGCAGCCACAGCATCTCGTGATGTCTTTAGGCGGCCGGTCACCCCACCCACCCATTGGGTCCGCACCGCCACACGCACACCCTCCTCATATCGGGCATGGGCCTTCGTCCTCAAGATGGCTGCCTTGGCCAAAACCGCCGCCTGGTAAGCATCACGTTGCCCTGCATCCACGGAGCGCGGGGGAGGATAAGCGATCATATCTTCAAATAACTTGAGGTACGCATCCCCCAACATCAACAAGCCTTCCAAGGCAAACTCGGGCTCAGACAAGCCAAACATCACCACCGCCTGACGCTCCGCAGCGCCAATCAGCGCCGCACGCTTTTTGAGGCGTTTGGCTGCCTTCGCGTTGCCCTTCAATCGGATCCTCGCCGCCTTTTCGAGCTGGACCCGAACCAAAGCCAGCCGAGCCTTTGCCCGAATCCAAGTCTTGTCGTCCTCACCCGACCCAAGGGCCGCCAAGATCCGTTTGATACCCACACGCTTTCGCCCCAGCCGCACCTCGGTGATGCCCCGCTGCAACAACATGCTGCGTTGGTCCACCTCACTCCACGCCCCATCACGCTGTAAGGCAACAACCACCTTAATCGCAGCCCTGTGCTGACCGAGTTCCTCTAGACAATATGCCCGCCTAAACCGTGCATCAGCAGCAGCCTCAGACCCCGGCCAAAGCGATTCCACTCGCTCATACGCTGCGATGGCGTAGGGCCAGCGCTCGGTCACCTCGGCGAGCACACCCTGCTGGTAAGCAACCTGCGCTGAGACATTCCCGTCGCGTTCTACAGCCCTTTGAAGAAAATCTTGCGCCGCATCAAAAGCGCCCACCCGCCGCAAAGCCACAGCCTCGTCCAAAAGCTCCCGCTGGCTCGGCGCTGGAGACCCTTGAACAAGCGCTGGAGACCCTTGAATATGGTCGTCCACCGGCTGAGCAAAGCCAATCAACACGCTCGCCAAAAACAAAAGCACCAAAAATCCCCCAGAAAATAAAGTCCCCCCCCAGACCGTGGTCTGGAGGAGGGTTACCGCCTTTGGTGGTGTGGACGTTGAAAATGGCCCCCCTAAAATAAGGGGGGAACCATGATCATCGCTTCTGACTACCTTTTCATAAAGGCTTGCCATCCACGATGAGAGCGAGCTCCCTAAGGAAAAATCCGGGGGCCAAATGATCGGTCCTAAGCACCCTCCAAGCAGAGCATCCATGATAGCGGTTGAGATAAAACAAGCCAAGAGCAAAGCTCAAAAACGATAGATGGCGGGGCCTATCCGCGCCGGATAAACCCGAACCATGCCTTCAGAATGGTTGATAGTTACCCTGTACTTCTCCGTATTGGCAGCCATGGGCCTATGGGGCTTACACCGGATGATATTGTTGTCCTGGTTGACACACCCAGGGCCATTAAAGCAACACGCCAAGCCCGAGGAGCCCTGGAAACCCACCGTTTTGGTGCAACTGCCCATATTTAATGAGCCCCGCGTGGTCCAAAGAATCATCGACGCTGTTGCTCAACTCGACTGGCCCCGGCTCGAGATTCAAGTGCTGGACGATAGCACCGACGACACCGTTGCTCTCGCCGCGGCACGGGTTGCATATTGGCGCGCAAGCGGCTTGGACATCCGCCACATCCAACGCCCAGGTCGAGCGGGCTTTAAAGCCGGTGCCCTCTCCCATGGCCTGAAACACTCCACGGCGGAATTCGTCGCCATTTTTGATGCGGATTTCATCCCCACCGCTGACTTTTTAAAGCGCATGATGCCCGAGCTTCAGGCCGAAAATGTTGGCATGGTGCAAGCCCGCTGGGGACACATCAACCGAGATGAAAACTGGCTCACCCGAGTTCAGGCGATGCTCCTCGATGGCCACTTTGTGATCGAGCACACCGCCCGCTTTCGCGCTGGCTGCTTTTTTAACTTCAACGGCACCGCAGGAATTTGGCGAAAAGCGGCCATCATCGATGCCGGTGGCTGGGCCCACGACACCATCACCGAAGACCTAGACCTGAGCTACCGGGCCCAACTCAAGGGATGGCGTTTTGTGTACCGAGAGGATGTGGTCGCTCCCGCTGAATTGCCCACAACCATGGGCGCATTTTTGACCCAACAACACCGATGGGCCAAAGGAACCGTTCAAACCGCCGCCAAACTTGTGGGCCCCATCGCCAAAGCACCGCTGCCGCTCAAGGTGCGCCTCGAAGCCATCAACCACCTGTGCATGGTCGCCGCTTACCCGCTTGTGTTCATGCTCGCCTTACTGCTGCCCCTTTCCATCGTCGCCCGTGAAGCCATTTTCAACAACGGCCTTTTATGGCTCGACATTGGCGCCGTCGTCGCCACCACAGGATCGATTTGCTGGTTTTATGCCGCAACACTGAAACACGCCGGCCAATCCATCGCTCAAAGATGGTGGGAAATTCCCCTCGCGATGGCCCTCGGGGTTGGCTGCTCTGTCAGCCAGAGCCTCGCCGTTTTTGAAGGACTCTTCAGCGATGATGCCACCTTCGTCCGCACCCCAAAACGCGGTGACGGCCAGCCCTGGGTGACCCAAATCAAGCTCGGGCGATGGCTGGCCACCTCGGTCATGGCCCTCTATTATCTGGGGGCGTTCACCTGGGTTGCGTACACCGGTCGATGGGAAAGCCTGCTCTTTGTCGGCCTTTTGGGGACGGGATTTATACTTGTCAGCCTGGCTCAGTCAAAGGCTGTTGGCCGAGTTGAGGAAGCCGCTGCATTGGATATGGCACCCGCAACCAAGTAGGCGGCGGCGGGATAATCTCTGGTATCGCGTCGATACCCACCGCGTTTAAGGCGGCACAATTGGTGCACCCTTGGACCTGAATTTTGTATTTGGCCGCCACCATGGCCAAAATCACCGCCCGCTGCGCACCCGCCCCCAAGGGCGGCGCACCACCAAGCAAGCCTTGCCAGGGGGGATGGTTCGTCAT
>DBIS01000302.1 GCA_002296975.1 Deltaproteobacteria bacterium UBA796
CCGTCATACCCAGTTTTTGGGCCACCACCTCGCCTGGCACTGATGCACCAAAACGGTCGATACCAACGCTTGCACCGGTGGACCCTACGATATCAGACCACCCAAAAGTGACACCTGCTTCGATGCTGACCCGAGGCACACCCGGCGGAAGGACCGCATCCTTATAGGATTGACTTTGGGCCTGAAACAACTCAACACAAGGCATGCTCACCACCCGGACCGCCAGGTTTGGCATCGCGGCACGAGAGGCCATGGCCAATTCAACCTCAGAACCCGTGGCGATCAACACCACCTGGGGCGCCTGTACATCGGCAAGGACATAGCCACCCTTCGCGGTGCCGCTGACATCTCCCAATACCTTTCGGTCAAAGATCTCTAGGCCCTGGCGGGTCAGGCAAATTGCTGTGGGCCCATCGGTACGGCGAAGTGCAATTCGCCAAGCCTCGGCAGACTCATTTGCATCAGCAGGTCGGACTACCCACACATTGATCATCGACCGCATGCCTTGAATATGCTCAACAGGTTGATGGGTAGGACCATCCTCACCCAGCCAAACGCTGTCGTGGGTGTAAATATAGATCACCCGCAGCCCCATCAATGCACTGAGTCGTACAGAGGGGCGCATATAGTCATGAAAGGTCAAAAAGGTAGCGCAATAGGGAATCGCTCCACCATGCAAGGCGATGCCATTACACATCGCAGCCATGCCGTGCTCACGGACCCCGAAAAAGAGGTTCCGACCCGCAAAGTCTAGGCGGTTGATGTCGCCGCCATCGGCTTGATAGCTGCCATTGCTTCCAGTCAAATCGGCGCTTCCGCCGACCAGGCTAGGCACCAAGGCCGCCAGGGGGTTCAATACAGCCTGGTTCGACTTTCGCGTGGCCATTTTACCGACATCAAACACGGGTAACGCGAGGGCGTCAGCGTCGATATCGCCGTGAAAAGTGGCCCAAAGCTGAGCTTTATCACTGCTTTCCAAGCGAGACTCCCAGGCTTCACGCTTGGCACGTCGATCGGTATCGGCTTTTCGGAAATACCCAAGCACCGCTTCTGGCACGGCGAAGTCGACATCCGGGTCAAAGCCCATCGCTAACTTTGCGGCACGGATTTCATCAGCCCCCAACGGAGCCCCGTGTGTTTTGGCGGTGCCCTGAAGATTGGGCGCCCCATGCCCAATGATTGTCCGACAGCAGATGAGGCTTGGGCGCTCACCCTCGGCCTTGGCCGATAAAATGGCCTCAGCGATGGCCGCTTGATCGTGCCCATCGCAATGAATCACCTGCCAGCCGTAGGCCTCAAAACGCCCGCCAACATTCTCGGTAAAGGAGCGGTCTGTTCCGCCGTCGATGGTAATTTGGTTGTCGTCATACAGCACAACCAAGCGCCCGAGCCCAAGGTGGCCCGCCAAAGAGGCGGCCTCATGGCTAATGCCTTCCATCAAACAACCATCACCACACAGCACATAGGTGTAATGGTCGACAAGGTCGTCACCAAAGCGCGCGTTGAGCCACCGCTCGGCAAAGGCCATCCCAAGCCCGTTGGCAAAACCCTGTCCCAATGGACCTGTGGTGGTCTCGATACCGGGAGCCTCACCATACTCGGGGTGCCCCGCTGTGCGACTCCCCCACTGACGAAAATCTTTTAGCTCACCCAAACTCAAGGACGTACCGGTGAGATGGAGCATGGAATAGAGCAGCATCGAGCCATGCCCATTGGACAAAATCACGCGATCACGGTCGGCCCATTCCGGGCAGCTTGGGTCGTAGTTGACAAACTGAGACCACAAAACGGTGGCCATATCGGCCATGCCCATCGGCGCGCCCGGATGACCTGAGTTGGCCCGTTGGACTGCGTCCATGGCCAAGCCCTTGATAGTGTTCGCGCTTAACTTTCCAAGGTCCATCGCAGCCTCCAAGATTGTCCGCGCCTCTATCGCGCTAGAGGCCTTCAAGCACTCTCAGCGCGTGTTACAAACCAAACCGCAAACCCATGGAGGCCGATCGTGGCACAGCAAGGCATTACCCCCCGTGAAAAAGACTACTCACAGTGGTACTTGGATGTGATCGCTGCCGGTGAACTGGTCGATCAGTCCCCAGTCCGGGGCTGCATGGTCATCAAACCCCATGGCTACGGCATTTGGGAGGCCATCCAAGCCGACCTCGATGCACGATTCAAGGCCACCGGGCACGTTAACGCCTACTTCCCATTGCTTATCCCTGAGTCTTTCTTGTCGAAAGAGGCCGACCATGTCGAAGGCTTCGCCAAGGAATGCGCAGTCGTGACCCATCACCGGCTTCGGTCCAAGGAAGGTGGCGGCGTAGAGCCCGATCCCGCGTCCAAGCTCGAAGAACCCCTGATCATTCGCCCCACATCAGAGACCATCATTTGGCATATGTATGGAAAATGGATCAAGTCCTACCGAGACCTACCCCTGTTGATCAACCAGTGGGCGAACGTGGTGCGCTGGGAAATGCGGACGCGACCGTTTTTGCGCACAACCGAGTTTCTTTGGCAAGAGGGGCACACCGCCCACGCCACCAAAGACGAGGCCATTGAAGAGGCCACCCGCATGCTCGGCGTTTACCGAGACTTCGCCAGAGACACCCTCGCGCTTCCCGTGATTCCCGGCATCAAGTCGGCCACAGAGCGCTTTGCTGGCGCAGTGGAGACCTACACCATTGAAGCCATGATGCAAAATGGCTGGGCCCTCCAAGCCGGAACCAGTCACTTTTTGGGCCAAAACTTCGCCAAAGCCTTCGACGTTACCTTCCAAAGTGCAGAAGGGAGCCTCGAACATGTTTGGGCGACCAGCTGGGGCGTTTCAACGCGCTTGGTTGGCGCTGTCATCATGGGCCACTCCGACGATACCGGCTTGGTCCTACCCCCAAAAATTGCACCGATTCAGGTTGTATTGGTACCGATTTGGCGGAAAGACGAAGACAAAGCAGCAGTGATGGACTTCGCTCAGGCCGCGCTTGAGTCACTCCAGCCACACTTTAGAGTCCACCTCGATGACCGCGAAAAGATGAAGCCAGGGGCCAAGTACTTTGAGTGGGAGAGAAAGGGCGTTCCGCTTCGCTTCGAGATTGGCCCTCGCGATGTGGCCAACAACGCTGTCTTTTGTGCCAAGCGTACCGGTGATAAAAAGTTCGGAATCACTGTTGATGATGACTTCATCGACCGGGTGCGCACGGAGTTGAACAGTATCCAGCAAGGCTTACTCGACGCCGCCATCGCCCGCAGAGAGGCCAACACCCACACCGTCTCCGACTACGCAGCCATGAAAGCGCAGATGGCCATAGCCCCAGGGTTCTTTTTAGTGCCGTGGCATGACGACCCCGTGACCGAGCGGGAGATCAAAGACGACTGCAAGGCGACCGTTCGATGCTTCCCGTTGGACGCACAAGACCAAGCCGAAGGCCAAGCCTGTTTTTACAGTGGTCGCCCGGCCACACATATGGCGATCTTTGCGCGCGCTTACTGAAAACCCGCGAGCCCTCACCTTTGGTCTCGTGCTCGTGGCCAGCCTTGGTTTTGCGTGGATCAACATCAGCAACGCATACTCGGGCACCCCTCAGTGGGGCCAAGATTTGGCCTTCTTTCACCAGTGGGTACACTCGGCCTCTACCGGTGGCCCTTGGGCCTCACCCCTGATTTTGGAGCCCCAAGGTTTTTTTGATCAGGTTCACACCCATTTGGTCATGCCCTTGGTCGTGGGCGTTTACGGATTCCTCCCCAAACAAGCCACCCTACTCGCGCTTCACAGTAGCTTCGTCGCCCTCGCCGTCTGGCCAGCCTTAACCCTTGGGCGATCCGTCGCTGGGGGACGGCACGCTTGGCTCGCTGTCGCGGCAGTACTTGCTTTTGGACCTTTTCAGGCGGTTGCCATCGCCGACTTTCGGCCGGTCGGACTCTTTATCCCCGGCATCTTGGGTGTTTGGGCCGCCGCATGGAACGGAAACACCCGGGGAATGCTTTGTTGGGGGGCCGTGGCTTTGGTCGGGCGGCAAGAAGCCAGCTATTTACTGCTGTCATCTGGTTTAGCGATGGCCATCTTTCCCTGGGGCGAGGCCAAGCTTCGTCATGGACTGACCTTGGCTGCCCTGGGGCTGTTGTCCTGGTTGGGATTTGTATTGGCCAAACCCGAAATGTTCTTCCATATCAACCCATTGGCTCCCACTGTCTTTCCCGACTCCCCAGAGCTTTGGCAGCAACGAGCGGGTTTTGGCCTTGCCTTTCTGGCCAGCGGATGGTGGCTGGGCTTTCTCAGGCCCACCCCCCTCATCGCGATGCTCCCGGTCCTTTGGGGAATGATGTCGACTGGCCGAGAGTGGCACGCTTTATGGGGCCCAAGTGCCCACCATCATGCATTTTGGCTTCCTTTTGTGTTGGCTGCAGGCATCGCTGGAAGTGCACGAATACCCAAGCGCCTTGGGGTGCTGGTCTTATTTGTCGGCAGCAGCCTCGCATTTCCCTGGGCCAGATTTACGCACGCTAAACCCAATCTCCGCAGCCTTACAGCGTTGATTCCCCTCACTGCGCGGGTGGCCGCCGACTACGATACAATTCACCTGCTCTCAGGGCGAACAGTGCTCTGGAATGTCGACCAATTGTATATGCCGGACCAACCGTGGCACTGGAAAGGCGAATGGCCGCTCACCGTGGACAATGTTGATTGGGTGCTGGCCCCGGTGGATCACCCAGTAGAGCCTAAGCTGGGGCGCTGGAGCTTGGTTGCCGCCACCGCAACCCACCGCCTGTTCCAAAAAGCACCCCAACCCTAAGGGCAGATTTTCCGCCCCAAAGCCGCCGATAAGCTGGCCCGCATTTTTCCAGATGCCTGAATTAAGCCTAAGAATTCCGCCCAGGCCTTGTTTTGTTCGGGCGTGGGGATGGTCGGGTCTGAGCAAATCACCGGCTGATCATCCCAGCCGCTAAACCCACACGCGCCAACCGTCGCCTCGCCATGGTCGTGCCATGTGTGGGGCGTGAACGGGGCTTGGCGTGTTTGAACCCGTCCAGTTCCGCCAGATACAATGTACATGCCCACACCAAGAGGTCGATTTCCCGCGCCCAAACAGGGCGGCTCCGGACAAGCTGAGGCCACAAAGCTTGGGTCAGCGATGGTCCAATGGCTGTGTACTGCGCCATATTCCGCAACTGATGTCTCGGCATTGACACAGGCTTTGGCGGCACCGATGGCGGCTCCGTCACAAATCTTATCTATAAAAGTGTCGCCAAACACGAAGCGTTGATTTGAGTTTAAGCCTGCTACTGCTGCTTGAAACTCGGTGGCGGTGCACATGCGTCGATCACCGTACCGCCCAGTTTGAAGCAAGGTGTCTAGCTGGTGCGCATCCCAAACCGACATCCCATCAACTGCGTATTGCCCTCCTTTTCCAGGAAATGGAAAACA
>DBIS01000252.1 GCA_002296975.1 Deltaproteobacteria bacterium UBA796
GCTATAAATTCGTGTTTACACGCGGCGCGCCCCACCTCGAGTGCAGCAACGATGCCCTCTGCAGGCCTTGAAATCCAGGTTATCCGAGGGTCGTCTGGACACAGTTCAATGCCCCGATCCTGACTGCCATCATCCACAATGACGACTTGATCTTTGGCATCACAGGCGGACAGTGCAGACTGTATACAGCCAGCCAACCAGGGCCGGCCGTCGCGTACAGGGATCAGCCATGAGACCGGCATTACGAAGCCTCCTTTTAGTATTGAAGCAACAAAATAGCAGATGAACCACCCAATGACGGGCGCAAGACAGCCGGGTTAACACCAAGGCATGAGAATCCTTTTTGTAGATGATGACCCTGAGCATGTCGAAGTGGTGCAACGTACCGTCGCTGAGGCCTTGGACGCAGAAGTCTTGGTCGTCACAACGGTCGAAGACGCTGTGGCTGCTCTTCACGCCACCACCTTTGACCTCGTTGTGACCGACATTTTCATTCCACTCGGCACCAAGCCAAGGGAATCGATGGGACCACGTTCACGGCGCTATGAAGACACTGTTCAGCATTTAGGCGGCTTGGTTCTGCTCGACGAAATTGATCGCGTCACCCCGACGCCAAAGGTTTTAGCGCACACCGCATGCACCGATTTGGCCTTAATTGAGGTGCTTGGGGCTTGCGTGTCAGCCAGGGTGCCAAAGCCGGCTCCTGTGGACGTCTTGCTGCGGGCGGTCATCGAAGCCTTGGACCTTCCTACACCGCAGTGACACCTCAGCAGCGCCTATGGTGCGCCCGTATCTGCGATATCTGAAGGATCACGCTTGGCGACGACCCGCAACTCTTGAGTGGCTTTTCTTCCAACGTAGTCTTCGATGGACATCGTCATAATTAGTGTGTGGCCATCGATGAGCTCGGGTGGGGTGTCTAGCTCCACTGAAACCAGCTCAACGACATCCAAATAGCCGTACATACCCGGATAAAACCCCGAACATATGCGGTCTTGAACCACCGCGACCCGGTAGATATTGTTGGACACCCGCACGCCAGAAAGCTCATCGTGGATGGTGTACTGAACCTCGATGATGTGATCGACGCTATGAACACGGACTGAGCCCAGCATATGCCACCCACCTTGGGGACCGTGAACCATCACCACCGGATCCATCTCCAGAAGTGGCCGAAACTCAACCTCCCCTGTGCCGATCTCCACCCGAGGCGGGTCGTCAAAACAGTCGAAAGGGGTGCCGGTATCGTCAACATCAGCGTCAACATCAGCGTCAACGTCCTTATCGGTGTCTGCGTCTGTGTCCGGATCCGCATCGGAGTCGGAGTCGGGGTCCATGTTGGTGACATCCACTGGCTTTTGTGAAGCGCTACAGCTCACCAAGAGCCCGAAGCTTACCAAAGACAAACACCGCAAAACCCATAAAGGGGTCATCGTCGTCGACGGACAAACACAAGACCCAGCGAGAGCCAACCTAGAAACCCAAGCTGTGAACTTCTCCCGCTAACAGAGCATCCTCCCTTTCTCGTTTTCTCTTCATCCGGCTCATGGGCGGACAAGCCCGCTATCTCTGTGGCTGAAGCACCTGTGCCGTCATCAAGATCACCGTCGGTGCCTGTGTCTTCTGGCGTGTCGGTATCGACGTCAACATCATCCTCAACACCGGACCCATCATCACAACTGCCAGGCTCTTCAGGGGTCTCCTCGAAACAAATCGGGAAGCGTTCCTCTAACTCTTCCTCATACACGATGTACCGAATCTGCTCCATGTCAGCGATACCAGAGGCGTACAACATCAACTCCTGGGTGACTGCGTCTGGGGTGTACTGCATATGAAGACGGCTGAAGTGGGTCTCGTGAGCAGGCCCATCATAGCCAAGAAGGGCCACCTGTGTATCATTGGGTGGGTCGCCACTGCATGGGTCACACCAGCCGGTAGACCATGAGTACTCCTGAATCCAAGCAGCACCCCCCGCAGCCAGCCGACCACTGTTGATCGTGTCCGCCCAAAATGCCCCAAAATTAGGCCACTCATCGGCACGCCACATGCATTCATCTTCAACCGTGATCTCTGGATAGTTTGAGATGCCCACTGCTCCTGCGGCAGTGTCGGTGAGGGTGTAAATGAACAAATCTTGCGCCCCATCCTCAGGTGCATTGAGGGTGCCCAGGCGAATAGGGAGCGTGAAAGCATCTGCCGTATAGCTCACCTGAATGGGCTCAAGATATGCTGCATCCTCGGGCAAGGCACCCAAGAAAACCTTGGCGGCGAAGAAGTATTGTCCGGCCTCGATATACCCATTGAGAAGCGCTGCAGCCGACTCATCAAGGCCGTTGTAGCCATTGGCTTCTAGCCACACCAACAGTGAAGAAGAATCCTCAGCGGACAACACCGCAATTTCGTAGCTGCCGACAACAAACAAGCTCTCTACGGTGACCCCATCAAGGTCTGAAGGCGGCGATCCACCCCCTGATCCGTCGGCCTCGGCCGTGTCGTCCTCCCAATAAAAATCCTCACACTCATACGTGACCAGACGCGGCGCCGAGTATTGATCGAGGACATCGAATATGCTGGGTTCGACGGTCTTGACGTCAGCTGGGCCGAGCACTTGAGGCACTGGCACCACAATTGCGAAATCCGTCAAACCGCTACCGTACACATTGTTCGCCATGGTGAGCGTGGTCTTCGTCCCTTGCCGAACGATGGCCACCTGGCTGGAGCTATTGTAGAGGTTTGTACCCGCGCCACCCACGTAGGTTCCACAAAATGCCCACGCGCTCGCCGTACTCGCCACCCACAAAACAGACGTTCTAAACATTGCAGCCTCCTCTAGATTGACCGCAACATAGCACCTACAACCAGGTATTGTCAGCGCTTAACTATTCGTCCAACAAAGCTTGAAGGGTCTCGAGCGCGACCTTCCAAGCATGGTCCAACTTGGCGCGACGTTCATCATCTTCAAGCGCTTCACCACCACTGTGAACGATGCTCACCCGGCTTTCATCGCCATCACGAGCGACTTGAAAGAGCACTGAACTCCCCTTGGTTTCGGCAGCCCCAACGCTATCCCACGTGATCTCCAGTTGAGATGTGGGGCGCCAGGTATGAATCATGCCAACGATCTCGTGCTCATCGTCGAAGTCGGTGCCGCCTAAAACGACGCGACCACCTTTACGCCCATCGATTCGCGCATCTTCTGCGAGCCATTTCTCCAAGCCCTCAGCGCTTGTCAAGGCCCGCCAAACTGCCCGGGCGCCCGTCGCGATGTACACATGCCTTCGAATGGCTGCCATGTTGTCTCCTGTGCTGGCCCCGTAGCCATCTAAGGCTATGCTGACCACCTATGCCCCATGCAATCCAGACAATGCTGCTCCTGATCGCCGCCCAAACCGCCTGCTCACGGCCAGAATCGACATCCAGACCACTGACTCAGGTCACCCGGAAAACGCTCGAGATTGTGCTCACCACCCTCAGCTCACCCGAGCATGATGATGGGTTCGGATCCGCCCTCGCATACGGCCGAGGGCAACTTTGGATCGGCGCACCTCACGGCAGCGAAGGCCGCGTTCATTCCTGGGATG
>DBIS01000353.1 GCA_002296975.1 Deltaproteobacteria bacterium UBA796
CGAGAGCGGAGGATTTATGCCCACAGCCCGGAATGCTGCCTGCCCTTGTGGTAGCGGTCAAAAGTTTAAACGTTGTTGTGGTGCGGCCGGTGGCAAGCCGGCGGAGGCCGGCGCCAATGTTGAAGACAGCTTGGGAGCACCGTCGGGTGCGGCTTGGCGGGGCCCTGCACTGCTCATGGCTATCGCTGTGGGAGCGGGAGCGGCCATGGGCGCTTGGCGGGAGTCGATGGCCGATGGGATTGCTGTTGGTTTTGCACTCAGCCTTGGTGTCATCATGTATTTGATGGCCCGCAATCCACCCGAAGGAAAGGGCACGGAGGGTGGTGCTGCGATTAACTACGGCATGGGACGGAAAAAAAGCAGTTCCAAAGACAATAAAAAGCCACCGAATCGTCGTCAAAGACGCCAGAAATAACGGGCTTAAGCGTCGCCGACGGCTGGCGATTCGATCATCATAATGGCAGCCTCTGCGCTCATGCCTTCATTGATGATGCTCTCGATGCCTGGAAGATACTCGTCGACCACAAGCACATTGTGATGGACCAAACTCTGAAACAGGTCGCGGGTGAACAGGTCAGACTTGGATTGCACCGATGTCTTGAATCGAATTTCACCTTGGAGCAGGTCAAATTCAAAGTTTCCGATGTTCAATCCATGATTGGCCCGGTGCAAAAATAGGCCCATTTGAGACCACATGCTCTCGGGAACATGGGTGCCAAGGATGGAGTAAAACAGAAAGTGCTCAGACTCTTCTAAGACAACTGCGAGACAATCCCATTCACCATTGTCTCCTTTGAAAGCTGTTTGGATGACCGTGTCGGAGATGGGGTGAATATCCCAATCATCGATTTGGAAGTATGCCATCGCCTTTTCAAGAAGTGGGCCCATGAGTTCTCCTTTGGGGTGTCATATTCGCTTCAGGCGACCAAAGCCATCAACGCCTACTTTGTCCGGGTGTGCGGCTGCGATAGGATGGGCGCGAGGTGTCCATGTTCTCTCTATTTATTATGCCAGCGCTCTTGTCTTTATCGGCCTGCTCCCAATCAGGTATAAACAAGAAAGTGGGGCCGCCGCCCCTGTTTGTTTCGTCTACTGACCCCCACTTCATCAAGCGAGGTCAGTATTTGGCAGAACATGTTGCCCGTTGTATCAGTTGCCACTCTGAGCGGGATGCTGAAGTGTTTTCGGGTCCCGTGGTGGCGGGTACCGAGGGGATGGGTGGCCAAAGCTGGCCATTGTCCGGCGGACATCTGGGGCTGTTGACTGCAGGAAATCTCAGCCCGACAGGTATCGGTGAGTGGTCTGATGGTCAGGTTTTATACGCCATGACTGCAGGGGTGCACAAAGACGGTCATGCGCTTTTTCCGGTCATGCCCTACCCTGCTTTCTCACAAATGACCGAGTCTGATGCCAAGGCGGTCGTGTCTTATCTCCGAACATTGGCGCCGGTGAAGGACGACCCGATTCCACGGCGCTTGTCGGTGGTATCAAGGCGAGTGGCCAATCGGTGGGCGGCATCTCCCCTGTGGTCAGATCCGCCTGGATTGAAGGATATCTTGGCCCAAGGAGAGTATCTCAGTCGCACGGCGGGATGTACGGATTGTCATAGCCAACAAGACGATCACAAGGTTGTGCCAAAACTCATGTTCGGCGGTGGGGTTGCGTTCAAGATGAGCATGGGCACCGCCATCTCCTCGAATATCAGCCCCGCAGACGGCTATGGGCTTGGATATTGGTCCGAGGAGGACTTTCTAAACAAGTTTCGCGCCTATCGTGAGCCTGCTGCCTTGGGCGTCGAGGCGGGACCGGGTGCCCCAAATACGGTCATGCCATGGTTTGACTACGCAGGGATGACGGACGAGGACCTGAAGGCTGTTTGGGCCTATTTGTCCGCTCAAACACCCATCGATAATGAAGTCACGCAGACATGGATTGCTCATTAATATTCGAGGAGTGCTCTTGACGCTGCACAAAGCGCCTCGAATATGGTACATCTAGGACAGTCACCCCTGCTGAGTGTTCACTCGGCGGTCCCCATCAGTCCATGTTCGAGGTTCATAATGCGAAGCCTTTTGAAGTCCGGTATCCGGCGTATCACCCGCGATGATTCATCGACAGACAAGCCTGTGTTTCCGCGGGGGAGTCATCAAGCCACAGTGATTGCGGTCGCTGCGGCCAAAGGTGGTGTGGGTAAAACCACCACGGCGGTCAACCTCGCCAGCGCGCTCGTGCGTACTCAAGGCTTGAAGGTGCTGTTGATCGATGTCGACCCCCAAGGGCATGTCTACACCGCGATTAAAAAGCAGGTACACCCAGGCGGTGGGGCGCTGTCTAGCGTACTGACCGATGAGGGCGGCGGCCGCGAGGTCATGGAGATCACGGCTGAGACTGCGGTAGAGGGTTTGCACATCACCCCTTGCGACCCCCGATTGGCCGGTGCGGAAGACCTGTTGGGCACCCGTTTGGGTAAAGAGTTCATTTTGAGGGATGCTTTGGTCACCACCAAGACCCACTACGATGTGATCGTCGTCGACTGTCCCCCAAACTTGGGCAACCTCACCATCAACGCTTTGGTGGCTGCGGATTTTGTCCTAATGCCTTGCGACCCCTCGCCTTTGGCGGTCAATGGCGTGGATGCGTTGATCGGCACCATTTCCACCATCGCCAATCGACTCAACCCCAATATCGACATTCTCGGCTTGCTGATGACACGGGTGGACAAGCGGAATGTGAAGCTCAATCAGGCCGTCCGGGCCCAGCTTGAGACGGCGTATGGCGAGGTGTTGCTCCCAGTAGAAATCGGGATCAACAACAGTCTCAGCCAGGCCCAAATGAGTGGCTTGGATATTTTTGAGTTCGATCCGAAGTCGCGCGGTGCTGCCCATTACGAGGCCCTCGCTGAGCATGTTTTCGGACTTATTCAAGGTTGATCCTTGGGCGTTTAGCGTTGTCGGTGTTTTCGGTCTTTGAGGTGTTAGTGGCACCGATAAGTTTGGAGACCCCATGACCGATTGCAATTTGTTCTCGCCGATGTGCATTGCCCTGATGGTTATCGTCATCGTTGTCGTGGCCGCCCATTTTAAGACCAGCCGCGCCGACGGTATTTTTGTGCGAAAGGTTCACCCATACCGGCGTTTGATGTGGTTCATCATGCCCACGCGCAACGAATGCGTGGTTTATTTTGAAGACAAAATTCGGGCAGAAAAGTTGGTTGCCTACCTGGCCGCCGCCAAAGAAAAGATGGGCTGTGATGTCACCCATGCCTATGTGGCCGCCTTGAATGTCGCGATCGCAGAAAACCCCACCATGGATCAGTTTGTGATTGGGCGTCGGATTTACAAGCGGCGTGAGCGTTCGATTACTTTTTCTATGAAGCGCCAACGGATGGGCAAGGGTGCCAAGCTCGCCGTCGTGCGCATGGCCATGAAAAATGAGGACACTTTCGCGCAGCTCGCAGAGCGAATGAACGCCAGTATTGGCCATGAGCGCTCCGGTAAAAAGACCCACGCTGACAAAGAGTATCAGCTCTTCGATTTGCTTCCGCGCTCTGCTCTGCGGGCTTTTGTGTGGCTGTTTCGCGCCCTCGACTACGTGAACCTTTTACCCCACGCTTTCACCAAAGAGGATGCCCTGTATACCTCAGCGGTGGTGGCCAACTTGGGATCTTTGGGCATGAACCCCGGCTTTCATCATTTGTACGAGTGGGGCACATCGTCTGTGTTTGCGATGGTCGGTAAGATTCAAGCCGAGCCTGTTGTAGAGGATGGAGAAATCGTCGTCGGTCAGGTGCTGACGGTCCGCTACTCATATGATGAGCGAATCGATGACGGCTTGGGTACCAAGGCGGCGATCTTGCGGGTGAATGAGATATTGAGTGACCCCGAAACACATCTGGGTTGTTTGGGTCCTGATCCTGCTACCCACCAGCCGATGGCGAGCCGAATTCCGGTCGCCTAAGCCCAGGGCTTAGCCCCAGCCCATCACCGCCAGCGCACCCACTGCCGCCGCGACCGGGACCGAGAGGTTGTCGTCGATGCGACGGCTATAAAGTTCTGCGATACCGCCGACGGTTGCGCCCACTGCGGCCATTTTGAAGGCGAAGCCAGGGGCGAGCCCCCAGCCCAATAGTAGCCAAAACCATGCCATGACCGTGCCGACGGCGATGAAGGCCAAAGTGCCTTCCAATGTTCTGCCGTTTACCAGTTGATGGCGACCATATCGACGACCGATGATGGCTGCGGCAGGGTCAGCGAAGCCGAGGACGACGAGGCCCACCGAGGCGACTTGAGGATTCCAAATCAAGGACAAGATGACACAAGCGGTCACATACCAAGTCGCCGAGTTGATGCGCCACGCCTCGTGGGGGTGGGCGACTTTTCTCATCAGTTGCATCAGGAAGTCATTGAGCTTGGGCATGACCCTTCGGCCGATTTCACAAGCCCAGGCCAAAACAAATGCGCTGCTGGCCAGCATCAACACGGTCCCTTCGCTCAAAAAGCGCAGACAGAGCACGGCAAAGACGGCGTTGGCGATGTGGTAGAGGTTTCTGGCGTAATTGGTGGGGCGCAACGAGGGCACGTGGACGTCGATATGGCCCAAGCTGGCAGCGAAG
>DBIS01000394.1 GCA_002296975.1 Deltaproteobacteria bacterium UBA796
CGCCTTCGGCATCATCCGCATCGGCATGGTGATGCTCCCTGAGGGCGCCATGTGGTGGGCAGAGATCGTCGCATGGGTCGCTGTTGTCAACATCGTCTACGGCGCCTTGAGTGCCATGGGCCAAACAGACCTCAAGTACATCATCGCCTACAGCTCCGTGAGCCATATGGGCATCGTGATGCTCGGCGCAGCCACCCTCACACCAGAGGGCTGGAATGGCGCGATTTACCAAATGTTTGCCCACGGACTGATGACCGGCCTGTTCTTTGCTTTGGTGGGCATCATTTACAACCGTGCCCATTCACGACAGATATTCGAGATGGGCGGATTTGCTAAAAAGATGCCTGCGGTAGCGGTTTTCTTCACGCTCGCCTCTTTAAGTTCCCTCGGCATGCCTGGATTGGCGGGCTTTGTGGCTGAGCTTCAAGTATTTTTGGGCACCTGGTCAAGCATGTTCAACGCCGGCCCCATCTGGACCATCGCCGGCATCTTTGGCGCTTGGGTCACGGCGGTCTACGTGCTTCGGGCCAGTCGCGCCATTTTCTGGGGGCCGGGGCCTGACACCGACAAGTTTCCCGACCTTCGTGATGTCCAGGGCGTTGAGTGGGTGGCCTTAATCTTGCTTGGCGGTTGCTTGATTTTGTTTGGCTCCAAGCCTGACCTCATCTTGGACTTTATCGATATCTCCACCACTGAATACCTCGGCCCTATCGCCCGGAAATTCAATGCATTCAAGGGGGCCTTCTGATGTTGGCGCCGCTGATGATTCCCCTCGCCGTCCTTGGTGTGACTTTGGCCGTGTTTATCGCCGATATGGCCATGACAAAAGACGATAAAGTAGGCCTCGGCGTGCTCAGTACCGTCGGACTCGTGGGGGTGTTGGCCTTTAGCTTCGTGGCCCCTAGCGGCGATGCCTTTGGTGGTGCCTACAGCCAAGATGCCTTCACGCTCTACGTTCAACGCACCTTGCTCATCGCTGGGATTATTGCGTCACTCGGAAGCATCTCTCATGCTGCCCGCTGCTTTCCCGGACGAACGGGCGAAAACTTCTTGATGCTGCTCTTCTCGTTGGTCGGCATGCTTATCTTGCCCGGTGCGAGAGATGTGGTCACCATCGTGGTCGCCTTTGAGTTGATGGGCCTTCCCTTGTATGTGATGGCCGCGATGCACAAGCGCAGCCGGAAGGGGGTGGAGGCCGCATGGAAGCTCTACCTCACCGGTGCCGTCAGCTCGGCCATTGTGCTATACGGCCTGAGCTTTGTGGTGGGCTCCACCTCTGCAACAGGCTTGCACCATCTCGCCATGTCACAGCCCGCCCCACTCACAATCCTGGGCATGATGCTCATCATTGGCGGCATGGGCTTTAAGCTTGGCGCTGTGCCATTTCATATGTGGGTTCCCGACACCTACCAAGGTGCACCCACCCCTTTTGTTGCCTTCTTGAGCGTGGCCCCCAAAGCCGCTGGCTTGGCCGTGTTCGCACGCGTGTTGCTCGAAGGCTTCGGCCATTTCCGCCTCATATGGTGGCCGGCATTGCTGGTGGTCTGTGTGGCCACAATGCTGCTCGGTAACCTGAGCGCAATCCCACAAAAGAACGTCAAGCGAATGCTCGCCTATTCAGGTGTGGCCCATATGGGCCTATTGCTCTTGGCCTTTGGCATCGCCACCATCGAGGGCACCGCAGCGATGCTCTTTTATCTGATGGCCTATGTGTTCATGAATATGGGTGCCTTTTTGGTGGTCGAGGTGGTGGGTCAATCCGGCTCCGACGACGTTGTCGCTTGGGCAGGCCTGCACAAACGGTCACCCGCCTTGGCCTTGGCCATGTTGATGTTTCTGCTCTCCTTGGGCGGTATCCCATTTGTGGCGGGATTTTGGGCCAAGGTCTTTTTGTTTATGGCCGCATGGAAAGCGGGCATGTCCGGCTTGGTCGTGCTCGGTGCGATGCTCAGCGTGGTGGCATTGTTTTACTATATGACCTTGGGCCGAAGCATCTATGTGGCAGACCCACCTGCCGATGCGGCCCCGATCAAAGCGAGCCCCTCGATGGTCTGGGCCATCGGTCTGTGCGTGGCTGGCATCATCGTGATGGGTGTGATGCCCGATGTGTTTTACAGCGCGGCACGCACAGCAGCCGCGGTCATCATCCCCTAAATAGCAGCCAAAGAAAAAGCCGTCCCCCACTTGGAGGACGGCTTTCTTTCATTCTAGCTGAGCCTATTCCTCAAGGTAGCTAGAGGCACCACCCATCAGGGTGTCAAGCAAGCTTGTACCACTGAGGGGGTCGAAAAACGCACCCGCACAGCTGGCGATATCAATCCAAGAACTGGGTGAGCAAATGCTGTCAGACTCGGCAAGCGCATCCACACAACTCACTGCATAGCCACGGTTGATATTGTAATCGATGGGCAGGTCTTGGTCATAAAGGCCTTCGGTCTTGCAGCTGTCATAGAAGCCACTCATGGCCGCCATGCATCTGTCCATGGCTTCATCAGCGAGGTCATCACTGAGCTCCGGCCCGCATCCGATAAGCCCAGAGCACAGTCCCACTGTGACGTCTTGGCACAACTCATCACCTGTGACCAATACAGCGTTTCGGGCTGCGTTGTAGGTGTGGTACGCATCTTCAGGATCACCGGTCGCCAAAACCCCATACGCCCCAATACCGGTTGCTTCGGGTGGGCGCCCAGTGAGCAC
>DBIS01000127.1 GCA_002296975.1 Deltaproteobacteria bacterium UBA796
CACATCACATTCCAGAGATCGCTGAGCGGGTTGATGTTCCTGGGGTCGCCTTGGGACTGGCTTGGACCTCCGCAGGCGGGGACATCTTGTTTATCGAGGCCACCCGTCTGCCCGGCGGTGAAGGCATGAAACTCACAGGGTCTTTGGGCAATGTGATGAAAGAGTCGGCTGAGACTGCAATGTCAGTCCTACAATCCATGCACGCTGGTATGGGCATCCCCATGGAAACCATCTCTAAGCGCGCGGTTCACCTGCATGTGCCCGCTGGATCGATTCCAAAGGATGGCCCCTCCGCCGGCGTAACGATGGTCACAGCGATGGCGAGCTTGCTCACCGGAAGGCCGGTCAAGCCTTATTTGGCCATGAGTGGCGAGGTCACCTTGAGGGGAAAAGTACTGCCAGTCGGTGGTGTCCGCGAAAAGGTTCTCGCGGCCCGTCGTGCGGGTGTACGGACCGTCCTGCTTCCAACCCACAATGAAAAAGACCTCGTGGACGTACCCAAAAAGCTGCTGGCCGATATTGAGCTCCGCTTTGTAGACCACATCAACGACGTCCTGGCCTTCGCTCTTGAACCAGACGATATGCCAATTACGACTTAGAAGTGTCCTCTGGATTTAGCGCTGAAAAGCGTCGAATCAAGGCCTGACTCTCTGAGTCCAGCGCAGTGGGCACCGCGATTTCCACGCGAACCAGCCAATCAGCGCCACCCTCGCCTTTGCCCTTCAAGCGGAGGGTTCCACCCGATGAAGTGCCCGGCGGGATGCCCATAAACACCGGACCCTTGGGGGTCTCCACCGCCACACGCCCACCGAGCAAAGCCTCAACAACGCTGATGCGCACGGTATCCGATGCCTTCGCCGCGGGAGGCTTGGGGCGTGCCGGAGCACTTTTGGAGGCCTGTGAACCCTGAGAGGGAGCATCGCGCCGTGGATGGTGTGGCCCCGTCTCCTCGAGGGTGACCAAGGTGCACAACAGGTCACCGTAGCGGTTGGTAGCCGTGGAAAAGTGACCCATGCGCTCAGCCCGCAACACATCACCAGTACAGCTCGTCGGTGGCACCCGGAGATCGTAAATCTCGTCGTAGCTATAAACATTTACGCCGTCACTGCTCCGGCGCCGCCGCTTGTATCGAACGGTCGCAGTGCCACCGAGCCGCGCCGTTCGACCGGACACATCTACCTTCAAACCAATATCAGCTTGTGTATCGGTGTCTGCTGCCCTGGCGTTGGCCCGCTTGGCGCCGAAGCCAAAGTCAACCCGCCCCGCCTCAGGCTGAGAAAAAATATCGTCGAGGGTTATATCGGCCTTTTGATGTGCCGATCGCCGAGATGCCCGAACCTTAGAGTGTTCAGAAAATCCGTCCCAGCCCCCTGGTGGACGCCACTCGCTCCGAATATGCGATTTTTTTTGTCGTGATGCCGCCCGCTCATGAAGCCGATCATATTCAGCCCGCCGCCTTGCATTGCCCAATGTTTCGTATGCTTCGCTAATGCGTCCAAATTTTTCGGCGCTTTCTGGGCTTTCCCCTGCCACATCTGGATGACAGGTCCGCGCAAGCTTCCTGAATGCCTTCTTGATGTCCTCCGCGGGAGCGTCCAAAGACACACCCAAGACCCGATAGTACTCGCCAATCGCTGACATGGATGAAACCCTGTGAATGGGGGTTGGATAACTGTGAGAGTGATGATACCTAAACACCAAGCATTGGTGCGGCCTGTTTCATAAAATGGGCTAAACCCAACACAACCCGCCTCTAAACTCCATACTAATTTCCCCCTCCCCCTGCCAAGCGCCACCCAAATTGGCATTCAGGTCTTGACGAGTCCACACCTCTCCAGCTACCTTGTACGGCGTACAACAACGCAGAAATACGATGCCTAAATATTCAAACCCATCCGGCTTAGCCTGCTCCTTCTGCCACAAGCCTCAGCGCGAAGTGGACAAAATCATTGCGGGACCAAATGTTTATATTTGTTCGGAGTGCATTAAGCTGTGCTTGGACATCATCCGCGAGAACGGCCAGGCGAAACCCCTGTCCTGGGGACATCAAAAAGTCCCGCCCCCCTCAAAGATAAAGGCCTTCTTAGACCAGTACGTGATCGGCCAAGACATGGCCAAGCGCAAGCTCTCCGTTGCTGTTTACAACCACTATAAGCGCCTCGATGCCAACCAAAAGTCCGAAGGCCAAACCGACGGTAACGACGTAGAGATTCAAAAGTCCAACGTGTTGCTTATTGGCCCCACGGGTACCGGAAAGACGCTGATGGCCCAAACCCTCGCGCGCTTTTTAGATGTGCCCTTTGTGATCGCCGACGCGACCACACTGACCGAGGCTGGCTACGTCGGCGAAGACGTCGAGAACATCATCCTCGCCCTTTACCAAGCGGCCGGAAATAATGTTGAACGGACCGTACGCGGCATTGTTTACATCGATGAGATCGACAAGTTGGCCAAAAAGAGCTCCACCAGCTCTGTTAGCAGAGATGTTTCTGGCGAGGGCGTACAACAAGCCCTCTTGAAGATCATCGAAGGCACGATGGCCAACATTCAGGTCCGGGGCTCAAAGCGACTCCCCAACCAAGAGCATGTACAAATCGACACCAGTCAGATTCTCTTTATTTGCGGGGGATCCTTCGAAGGACTTCAACAGATCATTCAAGAGCGAATGGGTAAACGGACCGTCGGATTTATGGCGGAAGCACAAAAGGAAGACCTCGAGAAAGAACTTGAGATTCTCCAACGCGCCACCTCAAGCGACCTCGATCGCTTCGGCCTAATCCCCGAGTTCATTGGTCGGCTCCCGGTTTTGGCCGTCATGAACGATTTGGGTGTCGATGACTTGGTGCAAGTGCTCAAAGAGCCGAAAAACTCCTTGGTTCGCCAATACGAAAAGCTGTTCAAGTTCGAAAAGGTGAAGCTCACCTTCACAGATGATGCCCTGGTGGCCGTCGCAGAGAAAGCTGCCACACGAAAGGCAGGGGCACGCGGACTGAGGACCATTCTCGAAAAGGTCATGCTGGACATCATGTTCGACATTCCCAGCGAGGACAATATCCGCGAGGTCCTCATCACCGAGGGCGTAGTCAATGACGAAGACGACCCAGTCGTCGAGTCCGTCCGCGACTATGGGGTGCCCGGCTGAAATACGGTTTACTGATTTCGTCGCCGCAAATGCACGATCCGTGGTTTGAGCGGGCGTTAATTTTAGTGTGCCAGCATAATGATGAAGGTGCGATTGGCATCATCATCAACAAACAAGGTGATGTGGCGGTTCAAGAAGTCATTGAGCGCCTGGCAGAAGATCACGATGAGTTTTCTGACCTGCAGTACGACACCCAACTCACATGGTGGGGCGGCCCCGTCGGCCAAGGTGCGGGCTTTGTACTCTTCAGAGGCTGCGTCGAGGACGGCGAGGGCTGGAATGTAGAGGGCGTCGCAGTCTCCCCTTCGCTTGATCGCTTGTCTGCGCTTATTCGCGAAGGCAAGCAATTTGGACTGTGCCTTGGCTATGCTGGCTGGGGCCCTGGCCAACTGAGCGATGAGATAAAATC
>DBIS01000016.1 GCA_002296975.1 Deltaproteobacteria bacterium UBA796
CCCGGCCGTCGGATTTGGAATCCGATGCTCTACCAACTGAGCTACACCCGTAAGCCCACGGCACGTATTGGAATCAACCTGAGAATGCAAGCTTCTCTGTACTACTGAAACCACGCAAAAATAGCGAGAGGCCATAAATAGTAGGCGAACTTGCTGAAGTCACCCGCTCTCACAAGGCGAATCAGCAATCTCAGGGCAATATAGCCAGACACCGCACTCATGGTGACCCCGATCAAAATCGGCCCCAAGGCGGAACCTTCCAGGTTCAAATCTCCAGCCTTCAGCACAAACGCTCCACATATCGCTGGAATCGACAGCAAAAAGCTGAACCGGGCCGCCGCCTCGCGCTCAAGCCCCAAAAACAAGCCTGCGGCAATCGTTGACCCACTCCGCGATATGCCGGGCGTTATCGCTAAACCCTGAGCCAACCCAACCCACACTGCATGCTTGACCGCCAAGCCATGAGCAGGTGTATCACCAGGTGCTATTCGCTTGGTCAACCACAACACCGTACCCGTCACAGCGAACGCAATCCCCACCACCGACGGCGTGTGGAACAGCTGCTCAAAGACATCCTTAAAGCCCAAGCCAATCACCGCGGTCGGTATGGTCGCCGCGATCATCAACATCAATAAGCGCACACCCGAACGCTGAAAAAATGCGCCATCTCCACGGGTGGTATCGACCACAATACCGCGAAGGTCAGCCCGATAAACCCACAACACCGGCACCAACGTGCCCAAATGAAGCGCCAAATCAAAAGCCACCGGGTCTCCAGACACCGGCAGCCACGACTGAAACAGCACCAAGTGACCAGAACTAGAGACAGGCAGAAATTCAGTGAACCCCTGCACAATCCCCAAAAGCGCTGCGCTCAGGTGTATGTTCAAAACTATCTGCCGCTCAGGGCTTGTTCGCCATGAGGTACGCCACAATGGCGTCCACATCAGCATCGGGCAAATGGGCGAAAGCCATCATCGCGGTCCCTGGCTTGCCATTCTTGATGGACGCCTTCAAAGCAGCCGCATCACGACCGGCCCAAAAAGCCGCGTCCTTGAAACTCGCTGGAGGTGGCTGAAGTGCTGCACCGGCAGCGCCTTTTCCGTCAAGCTCAGCACCGTGACACACAGCACAGTTTGCCTGATACAAAGTGGCACCTTTTGCAGCATCTGCAAAGGCCGTAGAAGAACCGAGGGTCAACAAAACAAGAAAGGTACGCATAATGCCTCCATAGCAGCGCTCAACTAACCAAAGCTACTACGTGCGGCCAGCCGCCCCATTCAACCGCCTTGTGGCTTCTGCTTCTTTTTAGTCGTTTTCTTTTTGGTTTTAGACTTGGTCTTTTTCTTCACGGGTGCCGGCTTTTCTAACCACACCAAAATCCGTTTTGCCTCACGCTTATCGAAAATCTGAGAGAATGCGGGCATATCGCCCTTCCCATCGAGGATAATACGAATAGCCTGTTCACTGCTGCGCTTGAACACACCCGCCAGCGCTGGGCTTTCTGTGCTGAACTTGGCCGCTGCCGGTCCCCCACCCTCTGCCAACTTTCCGTGGCACATCCAGCAATTTTGCGCGTATAAATTTCCGCCACGGTCAAAGTCAACCGCTCGCCTTGTGGGCTGTCCAGCCAATACCGAAGATGCGAGAAAGAGAATCAACATAATTTATCAGAGGGTCCATTTATGGAATTAAAGACGCCCGGGAGATCGAAATCCCCCGGGCGAAAAAGTGGCGGGGTCGACGGGACTCGAACCCGCGGCCTCCGGCGTGACAGGCCGGCGTTCTAACCAGCTGAACTACGACCCCGCGATATAAAAGAAAGGGTGGGCAGAGCCGGGCTTGAACCGACGACCCTCTCGGTGTAAACGAGATGCTCTCCCAACTGAGCTATCCGCCCAAACGTCACTATCGAGACGACTGCCAAGTACCCAGCCACCCTATGGCTGTCAAGGGCAGTATGTTGGTGTTTTTTGCAAGCACCCCTAAAGCTCGGCTTAACCCTCTCCGTTCTCCCTCAGTGGCACGGGCATTGGAACGCTCAATGACACATTTAAACCTCCTTTTTCTTGGAAGCTTGACCCTCGCTGGGTGCGCCCAAGGCGATTGCACAAACGATGACTGCGCAACGCCCGGTGATCCTCAAACCATGGATCTTGGACACAGCTTTATTCAGGCACGACGCATGCTCCAAGCCGATGGTCTCACCCTGCCGCACGATATCGATGAACGCGTGGTGGCCGAAATCGAACCCGAACTTCGGCCCCGATGCCAAGCCCTCGCTCTCCTGATCACCCGGTGGAACGTGGACCACAATGAATTCGATGGGGTCATCATCAATCGATGGGGCCACGCGATTGCCGATGTCGATGGCCGCTTTGCGCCATTCCAACCATCTATGGGCACCCTGGCCGGCGGATACACCGTCACGCCATACGCTGAAGTTGACCCCGACGAACGCGACGCAGAGGCCATTTTACCGGCCACAGAGGGCACACACGGCACCCTTGGCGGCGCTTACCGTGACAACAATCACTTCGCAGCTCAGATATCGCGGGGCCCAGCCAGCCTTCCGGTCAGAGGCGTGTGGCGCCAAGTATCTGACCAAGGTGGCTACGCAATCGGTGTGGTCTTGGCGTGCCACAGTGATGATGAACTCACCACCAACCCCGGCGCCGAGCCGGTAAGACCGGACACAACCATCGGGGTCGATTCCATCATCGACTGATCACCGTTGGCCTAGTGCTTGGACGCGCTCGGGAGCCGCTCGGGGATGGCATCTTCCATTCCCGGCGCCTCTTGGGGCACCGCATGAAACAACACCTTCCCGTCGATTGGACGCAAGGCCAGCGAAAGCACTTCGTCGAGATGGCTCACCGGCGTCATCTCGACATCGGCCCTGACCGTTTCTGGCACATCCGGCATATCCTTCGCGTTGTCGATGGGCAGCAACACTTGCTTTATCCCCCGACGATGGGCAGCCATGGTCTTCTCTTTGAGCCCACCGATGGGCAACACACGACCACGCAGCGAAATTTCACCCGTCATCGCCAAATCGCGCCGCACAGGATGGCCAGTCAAAGCCGAAACCATCGCTGTCGCCATCGCGATGCCAGCCGAAGGCCCATCCGTCTTCAATGAGTTGCCCGGATAATGGATATGGAAATCGTACTTTTCGTGGAAATCTGGATCTAGACCCAAACTACGCTGACGGGAGCGAATATACGAAAATGCCGCCTGCGCGCTCTCCTTGAGCCAATCACCCAGCCGCCCGGTCAAGATCAACTTCCCCTTGCCAGGCACCACCGCGACCTCAATATCGAGCAGCACCCCACCCCACGGTGAGACTGCCATGCCCTTCACAGCACCAACCGGATCTTTGTCCTCTAGGCCATTGCGCTTGAAACTGGGGGTACCCAAAATGTCCTCGATATTCTCAGAAGTGACGTTGATCACCTCCTCGACAGACTCGCTCACCACCCGGCGGGCCACTTTACGGCAAACCTTGGCAATCTGACGGTCGAGATTCCGGACACCAGATTCTCGGGTGTACTCCCGAATTATGCGTTCAGCGGCCTGCTTCGTGACCGCAATTTGCTGCTCGTCCAAACCATTTTTCTTGATCTGCTTTGGCAGTAGATAGCGGTTTGCAATGCCGAGCTTCTCTTCCTCAGTGTACCCAGCCAACTCGATGATCTCGAGACGGTCGCGCAAAGCCACCGGAATCCCACCAAGGGTGTTCGCTGTGCACACAAAGAAGACCTTGGACAAGTCGTAGCCGACATCCAAATAATGGTCCTGGAAGTTTTCATTTTGCTCTGGATCGAGAACCTCGAGCAATGCAGCTGAGGGGTCGCCACGGTGGTCCATCGTCATTTTGTCGATTTCATCCAGCAACAACACTGGGTTACTCGAACCAGCTTTTTTAATACTCTGAATGATCTTTCCTGGCATGGCACCAATATAGGTCCGCCGGTGACCACGAATCTCAGCTTCATCGCGTACGCCACCCAAAGCCTGACGTACAAAATTACGATTGGTCGCCCGCGCTATCGACCGTGCGAGCGAGGTTTTCCCAACGCCCGGCGGCCCAACCAGGCACAAAATCGGTCCTTCAATCTTATCGACCAAACTTGCCACAGCAAGATGGTCAAGAATGCGCTCCTTCACGTCATCGAGCCCATAATGATCTTCGTCGAGCACCGCAGAGGCTTGGCCCAACTCCAGATTTTCGTCCGAACACTCGTCCCATGGCAGAGACAACATCCAATCAATGTAATTTCGAAGCACCGTGGCCTCAGCCGACATCGGGCTCATCTGCTTGAGCTTTCGGAACTCCCGCTCAGAGCGATCCTTGGCCTCATCGCTCATTTTGGACTCACCAATCCGCTGCGCCAGCTCTTGCATTTCAGTTCGAACCTCGTCTTTGTCTCCGAGTTGTTTCTGAATCGCGTGCATTTGCTCGTTGAGGTAGTACTCCTTCTGAGTC
>DBIS01000258.1 GCA_002296975.1 Deltaproteobacteria bacterium UBA796
CATGTCAACCAGACGCAGGCCGGCCTCGGCACCATCTTTGCGCAGTCGGCTCAGGGTGTGCTTGCCAACGCCTTTGACCATTTTGATAGAGACGCGGTGTGCGGCCGCTGGGGCATCTCGGTCGACAACCAGCTTGAGGAGTGCGAGGGCGTCCTTGATTTCCATTCGGCGGAAAAACTTAAAGGACTCCACGGTGGTGTGGGGGATTTGATGTGCGGCGAGGGCGCGGGCGATGATTACAGCCAACCAGTTTGCACGGCACAGCACAGCAATGCTTTTGGGTGAAATCCCGGCAGCGAGTCGGCTCGCCATATGTCTTGCGATACCGAGCGCCTCTTCGTCTGGGGTGTGAAAAGATAAGATTTCAGGTGGGGTGCCATCGGCGAGGTGTGCGGCGGCTTGGACTTGCGTGGCACGATCATGGAGGCCTGACGCCACAATATTGGCCGCATGTATCAAGGCCTTGGTCGAGCGAAAATTGTCGCTCAGCATGATGTTTGTGGCAATGCCACGGTCTTTTTCGATCTGTGCGAGGAGGGCCTTTGGGTGCGAGCCTCTCCAACCATAAATGGTCTGGTCAAGGTCGCCGACCAAGCAAAGAGACTGTGCTTTGGCGCTGAGGTGTCGGATGACATCGTATTCGCTCATGTGGGTGTCTTGAACTTCATCGACCTGAATCCAGTCAAAGCGTTGGCCCCATTTTTCTGAGACTTCGGGAATCTCCGAGAGGGCTGCGCGGGCGAGGTAGACCAGCCCAGAGAAGTCGACGGCACCGCGGTCGCTGAGTATTCGTAAATACCGAGCAGCCCACGGTTCGGTGCTAAAGGCAGCCGTGGCATACCGGCTTAAGCTGGCCGCGCCGAGGGCCTCAGCGGACATCTCCCCATGAAGCCTGAACATGGCATTTCGGGCATCGGGGACGCCCATGGCTTTAAGGAGATCTTCGGAGTCCTCTTCATCGTGAATCCAGAGCGATGGGCTGAGCCCTAAGGTCCTCGCCTCTGTGCGCAAGATCCACATACACAGACCGTGGAAGGTGTGGACATGGACCCGAGAGGCGGCGACGGCATCCCTTTCGGTGAGGCTTTCCCGCATTCTCGTCGCCGCGCGATTGGTGAAGGTGAGTGCCAATATTCGGGAGGGAGGGACACCCCGTTGTACCGCTAAGGCGACCCGTTCAGACAAAGTGGTGGTTTTACCGCTGCCAACCGCAGCCATCACCACAATCGTAGCGTCCAAGCACTTCGCGACCCGGGTTTGGTTTTCTGTGAGCTTCATGGGCTAAAGATAACCTTTCATCAGTGGAAAGATGGGGTCAGATCGATGGGGTCAGGTCCGACTTGGTGGGGCCTATCAAGACCCTCGAGGGGGTCAGGCCTGACTTTGTGCGGGCAACCCAAGCGCCATGTTGGGCCTTTTTTGTTTTTCTGACGGTGCACCAGTCTGTCGAGACTTTCCAGCGGGTTGGTGTGGCCACGATGCCTAAAGGCCCCAAACGCCCCGCGTCGCCAATGGGGTTGCCCACACAACCAGCGGCGTGACCCCCTGTGCGGTGTGAATGGCTGCACAAGAATCGGACCTGACCCCGTGGTGTGGGCTACACTCCACGACGAGGAATACCCATGGAAGGACGCATCGTCGCCGGAGTTTTGGCTCCCCACCCGCCCCATTTGGTGTACGCGGACAACCCGCCCCAAAACGAGCCCACCGCCGAGTGTGGCTGGGAGACCTTGAGGTGGGGCTATGAGCGGCTCCGAAAGGATTTGGACGCCATTGATTTCGATACCATCGTGATCTTAAGCCCCCATTGGCAGACCTATGTCGGGCACCATTTTTTGGGGGTTGAGCAATTTAAATCTCTTAGCGTAGACCCGGTTTTCCCAAATTTGTTTCGCTATCATTACGATCTTAAAGTCGATGTGGCCCTAGCCCAGGCGATTTGTGCCGCTGGCTCAAAGGCGGGCCTGGTCACCAAGATGATGGAAAATCCAGACTTTCGAGTGGATTATGGAACCATCGTTAGTTGCCACCTGACACGCCCGAATTGGGACAAGCCCATCGTGGGAATATCGTCGTGCCGCTCAGCCGCTTATTACAGCGTTGAGGTGATGGCAGAACAGGCGAAGGCTCTGGCTGCTGCCACTTGCGCTGCCATTAAGGCCAGTGGAAAGCGCGTGGTTTTACTCGCCTCGAACTCGCTCTCGCATCGCCATTTCACCCACGAGGCTGAGGTCCCAGAGGACATGAGCCGTGAACACATCATGAGTCACGCGCAGTATCTTTGGGATATGCGCGCCATCGATTTGCTGCGCAACGGCCACACCGAGCAGTTTTTAGATGAGATGCCCGAGTTCACCAGTCAGGCCATATCCGAGACCGATGCCGGTGCGCTCAGCTGGATGCTTCAGTGCATGGATATGCCCAAATACAAGGCGGAGCTTTATGGGTATGGCAGCGTGATCGGAACCGGTAACGCCGTGATGGGCTGGTTCCCGGAGACATCATGATCGTTAAAGGCATTATTGTTCCAGGCATTCCCCACCCGCTATTATGCCCTGATGCAAATGAAGGCTGGCGTCGCTTGGCCGATGGGTTTGCTGCAGCCCGCGACGAGATCATCGCGTCCGGCGCCGAACGGCTCTTGATTTACTCCACCATGTGGCCCTCAGTCACCGGCCACCAAATTCAGGCCGACCCCGCCCCAACATGGGTACACGTGGACGAGCTATTTCACGATTTGGGCTCTATACCGTACAGCTTTCGTATAGACGCCGCGTTCGGCCACAGTTTTCAGGCCGCCGCCGAAGCCCGTGGTCTGCATGCCCGCACCGTGGCTTATCATGGCTTTCCCATCGATACGGGCTCTGTGGTGGCCCTCAAGTTGCTCAACCCTGACAACCGGATCCCAGCCTCGATAGTCTCGAGCAACGTGTATGCAGATCGCGCCGAGACTATCGTACTCGGTAAAGCCGCCGCGGATGCCATCGCCTCGAGCGGACTCAAGACTGCGGTGGTCGTGGTGATGACCCTCTCCAACCGTCTATTTTCCGATTTCATCGACCCAAAAGATGACCACATCCACTCGCCAAAGGACGAAGAATGGAACCAAAAGCTCCTGGAGTTTTTGGCTGCTGGCAGGCTAGAAGACCTCGCCCAGTTGTCTCGCACCATTCAGGACCAGATCCGCGTCCACAAAGTGGTGAACTTCAAGCCAATGTGGTGGTTGAGCGCGGTCATGGGGCAGCACAATCGCTACGCCGGAAAGGTTCACGCCTATGCCCCGCTTTTCGGTACAGGCGGCGCCGTTGCGACCTTAACGCCGGCCCCAGAAAGCACCGGAGATAAAGAGTTTGATGAGGAAGACGTTGAGCATTACCGCGGGGATCGGACGGTGTTGGGCGGGCTCGACCCACAAGCCCAAGCCCCCCCATCGGCGCCACCAACCGATGGCCAACCCATCAACACCGACACTGCACCCGCTCCGGTGGGGGCATACCCTCATGCCCGGCGAGAGGGTGATTTGCTTTTCTTGTCCGGGGTTGGCCCACGCCAGCCGGTCACAAACGCCATCCCAGGCGGGCCCATTCGCGATGATGATGGCCAAGCCCAAGACTATGATGTCGCTGCCCAAACCGAAGCGGTCATCGAGAATGTGCGCCGGATACTGAAGGCCGCTGGGTCCGCTTTGGAGGACGTTATCGATATCACGGTATTCTTGGTCGATATGGACCGTGACTTCAAGGCCTACAACGCGGTCTACGCCAAGCACTTCACCGCCATCGGCGCCACCCGTACCACCCTCGCGATCTCAGCATTGCCCACCCCCATTGCGGTCGAATTCAAGGTCGTGGCCAGAGCGCCCAGCACATGAAGGGTCGAATCATCGACATCAGCCCGCTGATCAACACGGACCTCGCGGTTTGGCCCGGTGATGTCCGCTTTCAGCGCTCCGCCAACCTATCCATCGCTGACGGTGCCAATATCGACCTCTCCAGTATTGTCAGCACCCTCCATCTCGGCGCCCATACCGACGCCCCGTGTCATTACACCGCAGGCGGAGAGGGCATGGCCACCCGTGACTTGTCTCTTTATCTGGGGCCGGCCCAGGTGATGGCCGTCGACGTTCCCGCTGGGTGTCGGGTGCGGGCCGAGCATCTGACGGCTCCCATCACAGCACCGCGCGTGCTTTTTAGAACCAACTCATATCCAAATCCGACGGTGTTTAAGGCAGACTTTTGTTCTCTGTCACCTGCGCTTATCGAGGTGCTCGCCGGCCAAGGCGTTTTGCTGGTGGGCATCGATACACCCAGTATTGATCCCGTTGAATCCAAAGACCTGCCCAGTCATAAAATGATCGCAGCGCACGATATGGCTATTTTGGAAGGCATCGTGTTGCAGGATGTGCCCGACGGTGTGTACACCTTGATCGCCTTACCCCTTCGTATACAGGGCGCAGACGCCAGCCCAGTCCGTGCGGTGCTGGTGGACGAAGCTTGATGGGACTTCGGCTGACCACCCACAATTCCATGGGAACTGGCCGGGCTCAAGAGTCTGAGCTTTGGCCCAACTTGAGTGGCCTAGAGGGACTCGGCTATACCCTCGTTCCCATCCAGGAATTGACGGTTTTGAATACAAACCCTCACGCCCGCTACCCCGACTATTCCTTGCGTCGTTTGGCTGACGACGGCGTGTATGACGCCATTATGAGCGGCTGCGATACCATTTTAGTGCCGGATGTTTTCCCGCGACCACCCCATGGACCGGTGTTTCGCCGAGGCCGTTTGGACACCGAGGGCAATGGCCGCTCACATTTTCGAGGCATTGTGGCCGTGTTGGCCGATGGCTCGGTGGTGATGGGGCGCACCGATGGTACGGCTGAACGCGATTTGCGCAACCGTTTTGACCAAGCCGATAATCCACTGGTGTCCGCTCTTGGTGGCGGGGCCTTGTTGATTGAAGAACGGGCCGTTGTTTCACCCCATGACCTATCGGTGGTCCAGTTGATTGGCGGAATGCAAGGTGGCATGAACGCGCGTTGTATGGGTAAGGGCGTCCACACCATCATGGGAATTCGGAAGGGTAAAGCCTTCGCCGGGTGGTGCACCAACAAGTCGGCCCGAGCCATCCAAGAGGATTTTTATAGCTTTGGCTTTGGTACAGTCATCAAGTTCTCCTACGGCTCGCGGGTATTTTTTGATGACTGTGTCGACCGTCTCAATGGCGTGAACGGTACTGGTTTCGGGATCGAGCGCCCCTATTGACCTGAGGGTGTCGGCGCGTTTTCTTCGTCTTCTGTTTTCCTCAGCTCGTCCTCGGTCTCCATCCCCAAGCTGCGCACCAAGAATGCAAACTGGTCTGCCGCCTGTTCGATGCGCTTGGAGACAGGCGTACCGCCACCATGGCCGGCTCGGGTCTCAATACGAATCAACACTGGGTTGTCGCCTTCATGGGTGCGCTGGAGTTCGGCAGCGAACTTAAAGCTATGGGCCGGCACGACCCGGTCGTCGTGGTCAGCGGTCACCACCATGGTCGAAGGGTAGCGGGTGCCCAACGTGAGGTTGTGCACTGGGCTGTAATTATGCAGATACGAAAACATTTCAGGGCTATCGTCAACGGTGCCATAGTCGTCGGCCCAAGCCCAACCGATGGTGAACTTGTGGTACCGCAACATATCCAGAACGCCCACCGCTGGGATTGCAGCGCCAAACAGCTCTGGGCGTTGTGCGATACATGCCCCCACCAAGAGCCCACCGTTTGAACCACCCTGAATTGCGAGCTTGTCGGGACGAGTGTAGCCCTGGTCGATTAAAAATTCGGCCGCCGAAATAAAGTCGTCGAAGACATTTTGCTTGTTTAGCTGGGTGCCGCCGCTATGCCATTCCTCGCCGTACTCTCCACCGCCCCGAAGATTGGCCACTGCGTAAACCCCGCCCATTTCCATCCAGATTAGCCGTGAGAGCGAAAAACTGGGGGTGAGGGAGATGTTGAAGCCGCCATAACCGTACAAAATGGTGGGATTGTCACCACTCAAGTCAAGGCCGACTTTGTGCATCAAAAACATGGGCACGCGGGTGCCATCGTTGCTTTCAAAAAAGACCTGTTTGGTGGTGTATTCGCTGGGCTCAAAATCGACGTTTGGCCGCTTCCACAGCACGCTCTTTCCGGTCAGGACATCGTATCGGTAGATGGCGGTCGGGCTGGTAAATCCGGTGAATGCATAAAAGGTCTCCGATGCGTCGGATTTACCTTCGAAGCCATAGGCGGACCCTATCCCGGGCAAGGCCACACCCCGCACCCGCTCACCGTCTAGGGCGTAGACGGTCACCACGGATTTGGCATCTTCTAAAGTGGTGGCGACCAAATGTCCGCCGACCATCGATACACCCTTGAGGACATGGTCCGACTCAGGGATAATCTCGGTCCAGTTTGCCTCGTCTGGGGTGGCCAGGTCGACTGCGATGACCCGACCTTTTGGTGCATTTTTGTTGGTTTTAATCCACAGGCGGTGAGTATCCGGCTGTTGTGGCTCGCCAAAAAGCCGTTGAATCCAGCTGCGTTCATCGGTGATGAGGGTGTCACCGATCACTGAATAGCTTGCGTCGATATCGTCGAAAATACTCACGACCTCGGCATCATCACTTTGAAGGTCAAGTGCCGAGAGGGTATTTTTGTCGTCGGTACCTTTCCACCCGTAAATGAAGAGGGTGGTCCCAGTTTCGTTGACTGTCCCGCCGTAGCCCATTTTTGGGTCATCGGGGTTTTGGTAGATCAAAGTGTCTTGATCTTGGGTGGTTCCAATCTGGTGGAAATATAATTTTTGGTGCTCGTTGACGCTCTCAAGTGCGCTCTCCGGCTCTGGATACCTGCTGTAAAAAAAGCCGTTGTTATCGTGGGTCCAGCTCGCGTCGGAGAACTTCACCCATTTGACGGACTCTGTGAGGTCGCGACCGCTCAAGACATCCCGGATGTGCAATGTGATCCAATCCGAGCCGCCATCAGAGGTGCCATAGGCCATTAATGTGCCATCCTCGGAAATTGAGGTGAGCTTGACTGAGATTGTCCCGTCCTTGCTTAGGGTGTTTGGGTCGAGCACCACAATGGGCTTATCGGTCAGCCTTTGAGCCGTGTACAGCACCGAGTGATCTTGGGTGCCGGAGTTGTGGTGAAAAAAGTAACGGTCTCCGTATCTTTCGGGGCTGGAGAACCGCTCGAAACTCCACAGCTCGGTCAGGCGTGTGTTGAGGAGGTCCCGGCGGGGGATGTCATCTAAATATGCAGTGGTTACTGCCACTTGGGCATCTACCCACTGCCGTGTCTCCGCGCTATCGGGGTCTTCTAGCCACCGGTAAGGGTCTGCTACGGTGGTGCCGTGGTAGGTGTTGACCACATCTCCCCTGCGTGCGCTTGGATATTCGAGGGTGGCTGTGGTCTCTGCGGGTGGAGAGGCCGGTGCAGCGAAAGCGAGGGTGGCCGAGAGCCAGGTGGCGGCTAAAATCATTTTGCGAAACCATAAAATTCTGGATTTTTTAAGGGGGGTAGGGTGTCTTTTGGCATCATCACCGTACGAACAGCCCACAGATCTGTGAAAATCCGGATCTTGGTGGTTTGGTCCAGATAGTCCACGCCGCTCGAACCACCGGTCCCAACCCGGCGACCGATCATACGTTCCACCATTCGGGCGTGGCGGTTTCGCCAAATCAAGGTCAGCTGCTCAAGTTCGACCACGGTGTCGAGGAGCAAGCGGGGCCACGCGAGCAAGGGCAGGGTTCGGTAGGACTCGATGAACAACAGTCCGGCACGGGTGCGTTGGAGCCGTGGGCGGTCCTCTGGGGATGTATCTTCGGCGTACAAGAACGCCGCCGCGGATGCTTTGGACTCTGCAAACCGCTTGGTACTGTCGCCCGCATCGGGCATGGACGCCTTGAGCTTGTCGCATTGACGGTCAATGAAGCCGTTGAAATTTTCCAGATACGACGCGATGAAGCTGCTCACGACTGCGTCATCATCTGGGTCGGTGGGCATAGAGCCGTGGATTGGGGTGCGGTATAGCCACCCTCGGAGTGCTTCTTGGAATGTCGCCTCGGTTTGGACGGCTTGCACCCTCGCCCAAGCACAAGCCCCTGCCGGACCGGATTCAGCGAGCTTCTCGAGGTGCTCGATGGGGTCGACTTTTCCATATCGAACCCGCTGTTTGGAGCCGATCCCGAGCAGAATTTCCATCTCCCGCATCTGTGAGGATTGAAATCCAGATGCAGGGGTGATTTTTTCTCGAAAGCCTAAAAAGTCTTGGGGTGTGAGGGTTTCCATCACCTTAAAATGGTCCACCGCCAGCTCGAGCACCCGATTGACCCGACGTAAATGGTGCACCACGTGGGGCACGGTCTCTTCGGCCACTGTTGGGGCGCTCAACTGGTCTCGGGCCAGCCGAAGTTCACGGTTGATGATTTTAAACCACAATTCCAGGGCCTGATGGACCACGATGAACAAGAGTTCATCCGGAATGAGTTGTTGCTCGTCATTCTCGAGCCCACCTTGAAGTTCAAGGAGCTGGCCGAGCTTTAAGTAGTCGGTATAGTTGGGTACGGCGTCGGTCATTGAGGCCCCTCTGTGTGTGACTGAGGGGTAACGCTATCGGGTTCACAAGTCTTCGTTAAGGGTGCCTTTGCCGCCCTTGATGAACTCGCGCAGATACTTTAGTTCTTGGGTTTTGGCTTCATCTGGTGTGCCAACAAAGGCCACGCGCTTTTGGTAAATCATCGCCAGGCGGTCGGTGATGGTGAAGACGGTGTCCATATCGTGTGTGACCACGATGGAGGTGACGCCCAAGCGCTCCTGAAGCGATAAAATCAATCCGTTGATGCGGCGAACATTGATGGGGTCGAGGCCTGTTGTGGGTTCATCGTAAAGGATAACCTCTGGCTTGATGGCGATAGAACGAGCCAAGCCGACCCGCTTTTTCATGCCCCCTGACAACTCTGCGGGTTTCAGCTTCTGAATCCCGGGCATGTCGACCATCTCCAGGACCTCTACCACCCGGCGGTCCATTTCCCCCGGCGTGCCCCAGTTATGCTCCACCAGTGGATATTTGATGTTTTCCTCGACCGTCATGGAGTCGAAGAGCGCTGCCCCTTGAAAGAGCATGGCGATACGGCTTCGTAGGCGCAACATGCCTCGCCGATCGCGCTCAGAAACCGCTTGTCCGAAAGCGTGAATCGAGCCTGCGTCGGGTTGTAGGAGCCCGATCAACAGCTTCAAGCATACGCTCTTGCCGACCCCCGACCCGCCGATGATAGTCAAGGTTTCTCCGCGATGAACATCGAGGTTGAGGTCCTCAAAAATCTGCTGGTCGCCAAAAGCCTTGGCGATGTTTTTAAATGAAATGATGGTCTCAGCCATAGATGCCTAAAAAGATTCGGGTAAGCGCAAAGTCCGAGACCAAAATCGCGATCGATATATAGACCACTGTGCGTGTTGTGGCGATACCGACACCTTCGGTGCCACCGTATGTCTGCAGGCCATTCCAGCAGCCGATGATGCCGATTAAGTAGCCAAAAAAGATGCTCTTGGACAAGCCATGAAGGAGATCGACCACCATCAAGGTTTCGACCATCTGCTCAAAGACAAAACGCGCGGTTACGCCAACTTCAATCATGGTGATTAGGCCGCCGCCCGCGCATCCGATGATGTCGGCCACACAAGTCAGTAAAGGCAGGGCCAAGGTCATGGCGACCACCCTGGGCATCACCAGTTTTCGGATGGGGTCTGCGCCAAGCGACCTGATGGCGTCGACCTGCTCAGTGACATTCATGCTGCCCAATTCGGCGGTATAGCCAGAACCCACGCGGCCGCCGACCAGCAAAGCGGTCAGGACGGGGCCCAACTCTCGGACAATGCCCAAACTCACTACTTTCCCGGTATACATTGAAGCCCCGAATGGCTCCAGACCGATGGCAAATTGCAGAGAGAGCACCATCCCTGTAAAGCCTGCGGCCAAGACCGTTATCGACCACGAATCGATTCCCCCCAACTCGATTTGGTGGACGATCAATCGCCACTCAAAAGGACGCTTAAAGAGCTCCCGGGTGGACGCCAACGTGAGATAGGTCATCTCTCCGATGGCACTGAAAAAGATTTTATGGTGTGGCTGCATATTTGGTTTCTATGACTCGAGGCCGGAAATGACGGCCATGAAGCCGCCCAAGCCGGTCTCAAAGTCGCTAGGGCTGGCGATGTATAGGCCATCATAAACACATCGGTTCTTTTTGATGACCACGGCCGCAATCTTCAGGTTTACCCCATCAATATTGCCTTTATATATTCGAAATAATGCTGCTCGACCATCGATGACGAGCTGTTCTTCCCGTTCGGGTTGTCCCTCTGTCATGCCAAAGGTCAGGTGGGTAATTAATGCGTTCAAGGGCTTGTCTTCAAAGCGTGCCTTACAGTTTGAGTCCACATAAATACTCGCCCCAAGGTCGGTATGAAACCAAGCCCTGTCCGCGCCGCCAGGTGCAACCCGCGACCATCCACGACCGGGTTTTCCCAGATCGTATCGCCCTTCCTCAGCCCCTGATTTACCCGAGGTGAGTGAGCGCTTTTGTCCGCCGCAACCCAATAGTGTTGCGAAGATGAGCAAGTTGAGGGTCATGGGTATTCTCCGCGAGTCTGGGCTTCGTTCTCTTCTTCTGTGATGCGCAAAAATACGGCCTCAAGGTCTTGGTCCTCGGAGCGCATCAAGTCCTCGACTCGCCCGAGTGCCACGATTTTCCCTCGGTATAAAATGGCCACCCTGTCGCAAACCTCTTGGGCCACATCGAGAGAGTGCGTGGACAAAAAGATGGTGCGCCCTTTCGCTGCCAACTCGCGAAAGAGGTTTTTGATCCGCCTGGCGCCGTGAGGGTCGAGACCGACCATGGGCTCGTCCACGATCAACACTGGGGGGTCGTGCAAGACGGCTGCCGAGAGCACCAGCCGCTGCTTCATGCCATGGCTATAGGCCTCAATCAACTCATCGGCCCGGTCGAATAGCCCGTTGTCTTGGAGCACCATTTCGGTCCGGGCGGCGATACAATCTTCATCCATGGCATAAATCCCGCCAATGAACCGCAAAAATTCCCGTGCGGTGAGCTTCTCGTAGGTGAATGGCCGGTCGGGGATAAAGCCTATCCGGCGTCGGCATTCAACCGGATTTTTACTCATGTCGATGCCATCGATAAAGACCTTGCCTGCGGTGGCCGGCAAAACCCCTGCGATGATGCGGTTGGTCGTGGTTTTTCCTGCGCCATTCGGTCCTAAAAACCCGAACACTTCACCAGCTGGAACGTGGAGGTTCAAGGGGTGAACGGCACAAAACTCACCGTAGCGTTTTTCAATGCCTTCGAGCCGAATCATAGATGCATGTCCTTGAGCTTAAAAGTAGCACAGCCGAAACTTCAACGTGCGTCGATGAGCTTGAGGCGAAGCTTGCCCAAGACGCCGAGGATTTCTACTTGTCGGTCTAGGTCGCCCTCGACGAGCTTGATGTGGGTGGCATCCGCTGGAACCTGGCCAAAGGTGGGGTCGATGGCTAACCAAGGGCCGGTTTCTCCGAGCAGGACCTCTGGCCATGCGTGGTAGTAAAACTGCCCCTTTGGCCCGACCCGGTCAGAAAACACAACACCTGCGGCGATGCGGGTTGGAATGCCTGCGGCTCTGGCCAGCGACACAAACAGCGCCGTGTGTTCATTGCAATCCCCGCGTTTACTGCGCAGGACTTCGAGTCCATTCGGGACCCCAACCGACGGTTCTTTTCTGACGGTACTAAAGACCCAGTGGTTGATGCGAACAACGGCATCCAGGCGGTCTTTTGCGCCTAAAATCAGCTTCTTCGCTTGGTCTTGAATTTCTCGATGGCCCACGGGTAGTGTGAGGGTAGACCCCAGAAATGGAGGGGGTTCCTCGTCATTCGTCCAACCTGGGGGCAGGGCGGAGATGGGTACAGATGACAATTCTAATAGCAGGGGCATGTCCACGGTGACCACATCGTCTTGAACGCTTTGTTGTGGCGGTTGCGAGACGATCCGTGTGCTCGGTACACCAAAAAACTGGACCTTTAATAGCCGAGTGTTTCGGGGGTCCGATAGCTCACCTTCGAAGGGGACTGCAGAGAGGGCGATAAGGTCTGCTGGGGTATCGTCGGTCACTTTTTGCGCTTCTTCCGCCGTCATCCGCACCATGCGCATGCCCAATGCACCTTCTTGTCTGAGGGTTTCACCGGCCGGTGTCACCAAGGAGCGAGTCTCGACACCAGAGAAACGGCTTACGAGCCAATAGGCCTCTTCACCGCCTGCAAAAATCTCGACACCCACCACCTCAAAGTCCATCTGACCTTCAGCCAGAGTGAGCGGATCAAAATATGGGACCGAGAACTTGAGCCCCACGGCCAACTCTTGACGCCGAATCGCGCTCTCCAATGACATGCCAACATGAGGCGGCTCGCTGACATCAAAGCGAAGCACCGAAGACTCTCCAGCTTGGTCCACCTCCATTACGATTTCTTTGCCTTTGACCTCGCCCCGAGCAACCAAGCGCACCTGGTCGGCCAGCATGAGGAAATCAAAGCGTTCGAGTGCCCCGTCCGCATTCACCAGTGCCGTACCCGCGGTGTTGATTTGTTGAATTTTTCCGAAGGTCGCGACCCGAAACTGGGATCGGCCTTCAAAGAGTGTGCCACCGCCCTCGACGGGGGCTGAACGGGTCATCGAAAAGCCCACATGCTGGTCTTCGAACATGATGCCCATCCACCGCTCTTGGCTGAGTCCGAGGATCAATGCCTTGGGATCGATGGCTTTGACGACCTGTTGGGTACCCCCAGACCAGACCGTCACCCCAGCGAGGGTCAACCACAGGGCAAGCGCTGCCCCCTCCATCCATCCAAGCCAACCGATGCGCATTAGTTTCCCGCCTGTCTGTCACTGCATGACTTACAAATGCGATACTATATTAAAGGCTCCGGTTTGGGGCTTAAAGCATCGGGGTGCGACTGTGAAGCTGACCATGTGGGGAGCGACGGATGTGGGCCGTGCGCGGAAGGTCAATGAGGACTGTTTCATCTTGGCGCCAGACCATGGCTTTGTCGCTGTGGCTGATGGAATGGGGGGATACCAACGGGGCGATGTGGCTGCACAGTTGGCCTGCAACGTCATAAAAGAGACCATCACCGCCCATAAACACATCGTAGATCTGTATCGCCGGTCGCCTTCGGATGCTGCCAAATCTGCGGTGCGCACTGTGCTCGACACGGCGATCCAGCGTGCCTGCAAGGAAGTGTACGACGCAGCCCTAGCGATGATCGGCAAGGGTGGCCGGATGGGCACCACCATGGACATTGTGCTCCAAGCCGGCAGCACGGTCTTCATTGCTCACGTTGGGGACGGTCGGATTTTTCTGTTGAGGGGAGGTGAGGTTCACCAACTCACTCAAGATCACACGCTTGCAGCCCAGCAAGAGGCCGAAGGGGTCGAACCATCTGAAATTTCCGGCCGAAATGTGATCACCCGTGCGCTCGGGGTGTTTCCGAATGTGTTGGTGGACGCCCTGGCTTTTGATCTGACTGTGGGCGACCGCATAGTGATCTGCTCTGATGGGCTGTACCGGTATGTCGACGAAGCTGAGCTGTTATCCGAGCTTCCCAAAGGTGGCGTCGCCTCGATTGTTGACCGACTGATCGGCATGGCGAACCAGCGCGGTGGCCGAGACAATATCTCCGTGGTTATTTTGGAGGCTGAGGCAGAGGGGGGCCAGGTTGACGAGGGTGCGAAAGGGCGTCGAATGGAAGTGCTGCGGAACGTAGGGCTCTTCCAGTTTTGTACCTACCGGGAGTTGATGCGCGTATGCCAAATGGCAGAGGGCCGTTCAGCTCCTGCAGGTGCTGTGTTGTTCGAGGAGGGTGCCCACGGGCGGGAATGCTTCATTATCGAGCAGGGTGAGGTTCTCATCCGTAAAAGAGGACAGCTTTTGGCGACCTTGGGGCCGGGAGATTATTTTGGCGAGATGAGCTTTATCGATGTGCCCCGGCGAAGTGCAACCGCAACAGTCACCCGAGATGTTGATTTGCTTGTGATTCGCCGGAACCAGTTCTTACAATTGCTCCAGCAGGACAGTGACCTGGCAGCAAAACTGATGTGGCAGTTGCTTCAAAAATTATCACGCCTCGTTCGGGTGACCAACCGCCAATTGGTGAAAGAGGTCACGAGCTATGATGGCCTCGAAATGATCGGTGACTCTGCAGGTGACACCATTCTCGAAGAAGGCTGATGGATTCGTCCTCAGCGGACGGGGAGCCCAAAACGCTCGCCGCGCACATCGCCGAGCAACGGTAGACCTTGCTTGCATTGGTCGTAGCTCAGCCAGATAAACCTGGCCTTTCCCTTGATATTGCGAAGGGGAACCATGCCCCAGACTCGGGAGTCGGCTGAGTGGTCTCGGTTGTCTCCCATCACGAACACATGGCCTTCGGGGATGGTTTTTGGGCCGTAGTCGCCCATGCGAAGACCGTATCGGGTGGCGTTTAGGACCGCGTGCTCAACCCCTTCGAGGTTCTCTTTAAATTCTCGGGTGGGGATGCGTTTACAGCGGTCGTCCACAAATTCGACCTTGGCCACGTGGGAACGCTCTTGCGCCACACCGTTAATAAAAACAATGTTGTCAACGACGGCGATGGAGTCGCCGGGTAGGCCAACAACACGTTTGACATAGTCGAGTGTGTTGAAGGGAGGCACGGGAATATCAAACCAGTGGCTGGGTTTGCCGTCATCAGAGCCAGGGAAGATAAAGACAATGACATCGCCACGGTCTGGCACCTTGATCTCGGTCATGGGAATGCGTGTGATGGGCCAACGCATGCCATAGCTGTATTTGGTGACCAAAATATGGTCGCCGATGGCCAAGGTGGGCACCATCGATCCAGATGGAATCCGAAAGGGTTCGGCCACCATCGAGCGAATCAACAGGACCGTCAAGATGGCTGGGCCCCAAGTGCGAAAAATCTCGCCGACCCAGTCGCGAAAGCGCTCACCGCCTGTGCGGTCATCGAGATCGGAGTCGAGCAATGGATCGTTCACAACGCACCTAGGTTTGGGAACTGGGTAACCTGCCACCGCGGGATTAACCTGCACCCATGTTGGTCCAATCTCTCGCAGCTTCATTGATTCAAAACCCCGGCAACGCCGAGCAGTGCACCGATGGGATGGCTGAAGCCTCGGTAGGGGTTGTGATTCGGCCAGATAATGCCGTGTTGTTCATTCGGCGTTCGGTCCATCCGGGGGACCCATGGAGCGGTCATATGGCCTTGCCTGGGGGCCGAATGGAGTCTGAAGATACAGGGCCGAGGGCGACGGCCATCCGTGAGGTCGCCGAAGAAGTCGGTCTCGATCTGGAGCGAAGTCGGTGTTTGGGTATGCTTGAGACCGTCCGCACCCCAGTCGGTACGCCATCGATGGTGGTCTCACCCTTTGTCTTTGTGCTGGACGGTTCCGCCGAGACGAGGATCGACCGCAAGGAAGTGGCATCGGTGCATTGGTTTGGCCTTGAGCGCTTGTCCAGCCAAGAGGGGCGGGGGACTTTTCCCTATCTATTTCGTGGTGTTGAGTATGATTTCCCTAAACTCGACATCGATGGCCGGCGCATCTGGGGGATGACCTTGCGGATAGTTGACGATGTGGTGGGGCGTTTGCAGCGAAAGTCTTGAATGCTCAGTGTACAATGAGGCCCTGAGTTGCTTCAAAAGGACCCGATGATGCGTTTTATGATTGGCCTTAGGCTGGCGTCGTTATGGGTGCTTAGTTTTGAGGTGGCTGCAGAGACTCGGTGTGGGACACCCGCATTTTTTGATGACTTTATTGGGGTGGCCCCCAAAGTGCTGCCACCTCCTCCACCGAGTCCGTCCAAGGCCATTCGAGATGCTCAGCCCGGGGTTTGCTCAGACCAAGAGGTGTCAGAAAATTTTGTGCTCAAATGGGGGCCGGATGCAGTACCTGCCACAGACGAGATCAGGCAGATTATCGCGGCGCTCGAGGCGAGTTGGCAGCATGAGCTGAACATCATGAATCACAGCCATCCCTACGGCACCAACACCTACCGTTTCAATGTGTATGTGGGAGATTCAGGGGGCTGTGCGCCTTCCGCCTTTGGAATGGGTGGCTACTACACCGTGGACACCGATGGCTGGCCCTTCATTGTGCTGTCGCAGGGGGTGTTCAACAATCCGGACTTTGGTCGGACTACGGTGGCCCATGAATTTTACCACGCGGTTCAACATGCTGAGGATGCATTTACGTCGGGTGAAGATGTGCAGTGGTGGTGGGAGGCCACGGCGATGTGGGTGGAGGGTCAGGTATATCCAGGGACTGAGGGTTATTATGTCTTTTTATACGGGTACGCCTTCGAGCCACAGCGGCAGCTTAATGCATATAAATACCCTCAAACCTTCACTTTAGAGGAGTACCATCAGTACGGGGCAGCCATTTGGCCCCGGTACCTCACTGAGTTTGTCACTGGCTGGGAACTTATTCGAGACACTTGGACACTGGGGGGCGGCCATGATGACCCGATCGCGCTGGTGGGTGCGATGCTCGATGTGGACATTGCGGATGTGTTTGCGGATTTTGCGGCCCACAATGCCACTTGGGACTATCTCCACGGCGAGAATATAGGCGCCTACCTCGACTACATCTCAGAGACCCAATCCTTTGGTGAACAAGACCGTAGAATGACTGAGTTTGTTGCAACGAGTGGTACCGGAGCAGTTTGGCAGGAGCCACCACCAAGTACGCTCCCTCAGCGCTTTGGCTACAACACAATCCGAATGAATCGCCCAAAGGAAGGGACGGTCGTTATTCGTTTTCAAGGTGACGAACTCGGCGATGATGGCTCCGTGGCCAGTTGGCGGCTGCGGGTTGTTACCGAGCGCCCGAGCGGACCTGTCTACACAGAGGTGGCACTGACAGACGGCCGTTCGGAGGTCGAGATTGAGGTTGAGGGCACCGAGCATGCTTTGTACTTGGTGGCCTCGGTGACCAGTCCGGCGTGGAATGAAGGCGAGACCTTCGATTATCGCTATCAGATGGACGCTGGGGTCGTCAGTTCAGGTGGGCCACCTGTCCCGTTGGCTTCGGCTGGGGCATATCAGCCATACGTTAAAGGCAGTCGAGGCGGATGCAGTGGTTTACCGTACAGCGGGGATAGGGCCGCTTGGTTTTGGATGGCCGTCTTGGTTGGCCTGTGTGCGCGGAGCCGTGGACGACAGGCTTGAAGTTTAACGCTGGATGTACGGCTTCAACCTGAGGAGTAAGACCCCATCACCATCCGCGAATTTCTGCGTTTCTGCGATGGTCTTGTCCAGTTGTTTGAGTAGGTGCTCCAGGCCCTCTCCGTCATAAAAACTGAGGTCGACAGCGATCCATCTTAGACCAGCACGGCGCAGGAGCTTTAAGCCTCGATCTCTTTCGGGCTGGGCCCCAGGGTCGTAAGCGCTCGGTGGAATGCCTCTTCCCCCCGAGTTGGCCCCGGTCAGGTCTGACCAATCTCGAAGAGCACGGCTCACATCGGAGTCGCTGGGCTTGGCGGCCAAAGTCTGAAGGCTAGGAAAACTGACCATGGAACAACCGTGGCGCATTTGGAGATAAAGATCGTCTGCAGATGCGAGCACGCTCGAAATATTGGCGAAGACGGGTAACTTTTCGCGGGTAGCACCGGGAGTAAGAGCGCGAGTTGATGGCAAGAGCAACACTGCGCCCTTGACCTGAGCATCCTGGATCGCCTTGGTAAAGGCCACTGTGGGCAAAGCATGTGAAGGGAAAGGGTTGTGGATTCCCGAACTATTGACACCCAATTGGAGGCTAAATACCGCCAAGATAGCCACCAGCACCACCCGTGCTCCAGGGACTTTGACCCATCGCTGAAACACGGTGTTGAGGCCAATCCCTGCACCGACGGACAAGCTCATGGCCCCTGGCACCAACCATCGTCTAGGGAACCGAACTTCACCGGCGATGGGCAGAGAATAAAACCACTGGTTGAAACCGATAATCCATTCAAAAAGTACACCCATCGGTGCGCCCAGCCAAGCAGCCATCAAGTCGGGTGTGGCGGTGCGGGTTCCAAAGCTCACAGCGATCATAAACAGACCGGCAAGGAGCCAGGGTGCGCTCAGTTTGACGCTGACGGCACACAAAAGCACAGCACCCAAAAACAAGGCTGTGGGAATCATGGTGGGGGGGCGAGAAAGCTCACGAATACCGCCACCACCGCCAAGGTGCTTCCACCATAGGCGCAGGTCTGTGGCGTTTGTGCCTTGAAGGGAGGCGGTCCCTGTACCATTGATGTCGCCGGCTTCGAAGCGCTGGTACAGATAGTAAACAAAGCCCACGCCAAGGATTGCAGAAATGAGCATGGCTGCGACTGCCCGACCGAGGTCGCCCTGCCTTCCGCGGACATTTTTCATCACGACCGGCAGGACTGCGACACCCAAAACCAAGGCATACAGCCCGTGGTAAGGGCTATCGAGCGCGACCACGACGGAGAAAAGTCCAGCCCCAACCCCCCACGCAGGGCTCTGCTCTGCCAATGCCAAATATGATGCGCCGATAAAGAGGGGGACGGCCCACAAGGCAATGTGTTCGGCTGTGCCGTCGGCGATGGCGTGGTGGAGCATGGGCTGTGACAAGACGGTGATGCCGGCTAAAAACCCGACGGTCCAACTGTTGGAAACCAAACGGGTGAGCCATGCTGTGGTCAGGCCGCTGGCGAAGACGAGCGCAATTAAAGTTAGGTTGTAGGCCAATATTGGGTCGAGGGCGCCGAGTGGGCTGAGCATCAAGCCTGAGGCCAAAGGCAGCACCATCAGCCGTGCGCCGAAGGGGAAGTTCAGCCGGGTAGAGTCCCATGGGCTCCTCCAACTAAAGACTGATTGTGCGAGATGGTCAAAGCCCCACGCACCCCGGATGGCATCCGTTTTGGGGTCACCGATGATGAGTTGGTCCAAGCTTTGAAGCATCGGGCCAAAGAGCCAAGCGGTGCCGCACAGCAGGCCGATGGCGGTCCAAAGCAATCCTATACGCATTTCACGGGGGAGTGGTTTCACCGTTTTAGTGTATCGGGTTGAAGCTACAGGGTGTGGTCGAGGACCATTAGAACGAACATGCCGCTCAAATAGACCAAGGAGTACAGAAAGATGTCCCGGGCCCAGATGGGGCCACCTTCGATTTTGAGCCCTCGGTATGCCTTCCAAATAAAGATAGCACCGAGCCCAACAGCACCCGCCAACGTCAGGGCGCCACCCAGGCCGAGGTAGACCACCCAGAAAGAGGAGGCGACCAGGCCAGTGGTCCAAGTCATGATGTGTTGCCGAGCGATCGCATCGTTTTGTTCGATGGGGAGCACCTTCATACCGGCGGCGGCGTATTCATTCTTACGGTAAATGCCGATGGCGAAAGTGTGCGGTAATTGCCATAAAAATAGGATCGAAAACAAGGCCATTCCGCGGGCGTCGATCTCGCCGGTGATGGCGGTCCATCCGATAAGCGGTGGCATGGCACCAGCGACCCCGCCGGCGATCACACTCAGCCAGCTGATGCGCTTGAGGGGGGTATACACAAAAATGTAGATCACCCAGGCGAGGACCGCGAGTCCGGTGGCGAGTGGTGTGGTTGCCACATACATCCAGGGCACGGCGACGGTGAACAATAACGAGCCATAGACCAAGGCTATCCAGGGGGCCATCCTGCCTGCGGGGAGCGGCCGTGTTTTGGTGCGGGCCATCAACTTATCGGTTTCGCGCTCGATGTAGTTGTTGAGGCTATTTGCGCTACAAACAACGAGGGTGGTCCCAAACATGGCGGCCAAGATGGTCGCCAGCGTGGGTTCGCCACCAGCGACGTACAGTCCGCCCCCGGCTGTAAAGATGACCAAGGAACTTAATCTTGGCTTTCCCAAAGACCAAAGATCCTTGGCAAAACTGACCTTTGTATCGGTGGTGGGCTGGGATGGGATTCGCTCGTCCATGATCTCCACAGGGTAGCTGGCTTACACTCGGTTGTGTTCTATGCGGGCGGTATATCATGTCAAGCCAAGGCTGAGCGACCGGGATAGTTGGTAGCTTGGAGGTGCCCCGTGGATTGGTTGTGGCCCATTTATAAAGAGCATATTTTTAGACTGCTCAACTTGGCCAAAGATGCCGAGCCAGATCAATCTGTGTTGCAGCACCGATTTATGAAGTCTTTGGCGGCCTCGACTGCGACCTTGTACATCATGGAGCCTGTGGGTGACACCATTCGCTTCAAGGGCATGGGTCGCTGGCCACTGACGGAGGCCTCGGACTTGCTCGCAGATCCGCACAGTTTTATCGCCGCAGGTTTTGGTGGCGGTAAGTACAAGGTGAATTTCCACGATGGCTACACATTCGTGGGGACCCACAACTTTCGCACCTATGGCGATGAGCTTTGGCGCGACATGGACGAGGTGCTCTTCGAGTAGACATGCCTTTATTTCAGATACACAAATGGATGATTACGGTAGCCGTGGTGTTCTGTGCCCTTTTCGGCTGGCGATGCTTGGCCTTAGGTGAATACGGCGTGGGCTGCGGTGCTGTGGCGGCTGCGGTGGTGCTTGCCGTGTATTTACGCTGGTTTTGGCTGAAAAAGAGCCGCCCAGCTTCAGGCCGGCCGGCCGACCAAGACGAGGCCTGAGGCGCGAGCCTCGGCGGGTCCAAGATGTTCGATGAGGGCCTCGACCACGGATTCGGCTTGAGTGGTCACGGCGTTGATCCCCACCCCATGAAGGGTGGTGCCTGCGAGGTACAGCCCCGGATGCCTTTTTAAGGCTTTCTCTATGGCTAAAACCCGTTCTGTGTGGCCAGCAGTGTATTGGGAAATCCCGACCCGATGGGCGAAGACCCGTGTGTGTACAGGCTTTGCTTTGATGCCAAGCGTCTGGGATATTTCGGCCCGAGCTGCAGCGACGACCCCCTCTACATGGCGGACCAGGTCTGGGTCGCGGGTGCCACC